>SLIL01000325.1 GCA_007135645.1 Bacteroidales bacterium | reverse complement strand
GTTTATTTACCTGATTATCTATTATTTATAAAAAATGAGCACAAAATTACAATTTTAATCCAATCTTCTGACGCATAAATTCAGGATTTATGCAGTTTTTCAGCAATTTTCATTGTTCATGAAATCTTATCCAGCCCCTGAGCCAGATCATCCAGAATATCGTCTACATTTTCAATTCCTACGGAGAATCTTACCAACCCATCAGTAATACCTGAATTTAATCTCGATTGCTTATCCATTTTGGAGTGGGTCATGGAAGCCGGATGCTGAATAAGCGTTTCAACACCACCCAATGAAACAGCCAGCATGCATAGCTTTACGCTGTTCATCAGAACTTTACCTGCCTCCAGTCCTCCTTTGAGTTCAAAGCTGATCATCCCGCCAGGCCCATCCATCTGCTTCTGACAAAGATCATACTGTGGATGCGACTTCAAGCCAGGATACCTTACCCACTTCACTTTTGGATGCGTTTCCAGGTATTGCGCGATCTTCATGGCGTTTTCCTGCGAACGGTCCATTCGTACAGATAAAGTTTTCAATCCCCTTATCACCATATAGGCCTGATGGGGATCCATATTGCAACCCAGGGTTACCATCATGGGCCTTAGCCGGTCGTAAATTTCCTTTTCTTTTGTAACGATAACACCACCTACGATATCGGCATGACCATTCAAAAACTTGGTAATGGAATGAAACACCACATCAAATCCGAAATCAAGGGGTCTCTGCAAATAAGGGCTGCAGAAGGTATTGTCTGCCACAGTAATGATGTTATGTTCGCGGGCAATCTTGACCACCTCGGCCAGATCGGTAACATCCATGGTGGGATTGGCAGGTGTTTCAATGTAAATGATCTTTGTATAGGGTCGAATGGCATTGCGAATGTTTTCAGGATGGCAGGTATCCAGATAGGTGGCCTCTACCCCAAAACGTGAATAATGCTTTTCGATAACCACCCTTGAAGGCCCATACACTGCTGCAGTGCTGATCATGTGCGATCCCTGCTCCAGCAGGGCCATGTAAATGGTATTGACAGCGCCCATGCCCGAGCTGCATGCAATCCCCCTGTACCCATTCTCAAGCTCTGCTACCAGATTTTCCAGTGCATCGATGGTGGGGTTGTTGATCCGGGTATAAATATACCCATCATCTTCACCGGCAAAGCAGGCAGCACCATGGTCGGCATCTTTGAATTTGAAGGTTGATGTTTGATAAATGGGAACGGTGGCACTTCCAAACTGATCATCAAACATGCCGGCATGAATGAGTTTGGAGTTGAATCCTAAGTTTTTTGTATCCATGATTTAAAAGTTTTCCGCAATGAACTCCTGAGAAAATCGCTAATAGTCGCCGGTGTCAAGCATCACAAGGGTGCAATCTTCCACCAGTTCGATGCCGGCTTCCCTGGCCATTTTTTCAAGCTTTCTGTTGTAGGTGTTGGGATTAAATATAATGCGTCTGGGTTTTTGTTCAATGATATAGTCCAGGTAAGGTTCCTGATTATCAGGATTTAAATAAAGGGTAACGGTATGCAGATTGGGAATGTCAACCATTTCCTTCAATACCATTACAGAATCTATTTCAAATTCCCTTTTTCCAATGGCTACCACTTCGTGGTTGTATTTCAACAACCTTTTGATGGCTTTATAAGAGTACCTGGTAGGTGTTGGGCTGGCACCCAGAACTAATGTTTTCTTACTCATAAGGCAGCAAAATTACGATTTTATTTGGTGGTAACAACGGAAAACTCAGGAGCATCCTGAATATGTTTCTTCACAGTACAGGCGCTTGCAGCCTTTACCAGAGCATCCCTGTATTTATCGGGAAAACTCTCCGGAAGATGGATCTCTATTTCGATCTTGTCAATGAGTTTTTTACTGGGGTTGAACGTTGCTTTCTGGGTAAGCCGGATCCCTTCCTCAGAAAGATCTCTTTGCTGACAAAAAGATTTTACGTACCATCCGGCACAAGTGCCAATGCTCACCATAAACAGGTCAAAGGGCGACAATGCCGAGTTCTCACCACCCGATTTCTCAGGCTGATCGGTGATCATTTCAAAACCTTTATAACTGGCAATTACTTTTTGGTTTTCTCCTAATCTGATTTCCATGGAATTGAAAGTATTTAATTGTTGCTGAAAAAAATGGATTGACAATATACCGGTTAAGCCGGGTAATCAATAAATTGTTCAAATCAACCAAACAGACATATACAAGCTACAATCCCCGGTTACGTGGCGGACCATTGCTTCCTCAGGGCTTCAAGGAACCAGTCAGGTGCCGGGCAGGGCCTGAAAGTTTTCATATTTACAAAAGCAAGAATGGTTTCACCCTGGTTAAGCAGTTTGCCTTGCTCATTATACACCTCGTAAAAGAAGTGCATCCTTGATGCGGGAAAATCCTTTACAATCGTGCGAATGGTGAGCAGATCATCATAGTAAGCAGGCCTGATGTATTTCACACTCATGGAAGCAATGGGCATCATCACCCCCTCATCTTCCATTTGCCGGTAAGTCATTCCCAGCTCGCGCATGGCTTCTGCCCTGCCCACTTCAAAATAAGCCGGATAGTTCCCATAATAAACGTATCCCATTTTATCGGTTTCAGAATACCTTACCCTGAACTTTGTTTCGCTAACGTACATGGCTGTTTATTTTTGTTGCAAACCTAAGATTTTTTTCAGACAGGAAAAAATCCGGTTTATTGCTCTTTGGCAATTTATTTATAACTGCAGCCATTGCCTGTTAAACGGTATAATTCCCTGCCACATGATAGTAGCTAAAAAAAGAATCTGATAAATCACTACCTCCCTGATATATTTGAGAAGTGTGCTTATCAGATCCCTGAATAAAAATTTTTGCTGAATGATCAGAAGAAATCAAAAAGGTCTTCCAGTTCAACATCCCCGCAGGGTGTTCTTTTAAGTCCTTTTCTGATGAGCTCTTCAAACTCGTCACTTTCAACCTCCTCACCGTACTTGGCTTCAAGATCTTCCATGAGTACGGCAAATTCAGCCATTTTTTCAGTGAAATTTGTAAATCCGTCAAAATCACCTTCATCCATATTAAGGATCATCATTCTCATTTCGCATGCCATTTCAGCAACTTCACGGGCATCTCTTTCCATCTGAGAACCTGCACCGCTTCCACAATGGGTAAATAACAACGATGCTACCAATACAAACCCGATAATTGTCATCACTTTCTTCATCTGAATGTGTTTTTTTAAGTTATATAATCAGTTTTTTCACTTACTGTGAGATATAACCCCTAAAGGCCATGGGGTCAAAAGTAGTTAAAAATATCTAACTGTCTGATGTAAAATCCTTTTTTTATCAACATTATTGACCATTTGGTAGCCCAATAGAGCTGAAAATGGATTTTGCTGTTGCATGCTGGCCCATAACCCTCTTTTTTTTGCAAAATATCTGCCTACATTTGCAGTGATAGATTAGCCATTCTCCTGCCAAATAAGGCATTTAAAGCAATCGTTTACAGTCAACCAATCATTATTAATCTAAAACCACCACTATCATGAATAAAAAATTACACCCAGTTATTATTTTGTTATGCATTGCCATGGTTTTTAGTTCTGGCACATTTGCCAGGGAAGGCAGAGATGCTGACCATCTGCTTTACTCATTTGAAGACAATGCTGAGTGGCATGAGGATTTTGCCATTGATGACATTACCGGCTGGATTATGAAAGATTACGACGGACAAATCCCTGCTGGTCCTTTCCAGGATTATCCCAACAAAGGGGTTCCCCAGGCATTTATTATTTACAATCCTTCACAAACCAGCCCACCCAATGCATTCCCTGAGTTTCAGCCCCGATCGGGCAATAAGGTGTTTATGAGCATCAGCTCCAACTCCGGGCCAAGCAACAACTGGATGATCACCCGTGAGCTTGCTCCACACCAGGGAGGCGTTTTCTCCTTTTATGCCAAAGGAACCTTCGACTTTTTTGGCAATGAGGAGTTTAATGTGGGCTACTCTTTTGACGGAACAGATCCTGAAGATTTCACTATGCTTCATGGAGCCAATGGCATTGAGGCCAATCTATCATGGACTCACTACGAATACACGATACCGGCAGGAGTAAAACACATTGCTATTGTATCGGTATCTTATGCTTATTGCTTTATGGTAGATGATATTTCCTTTGCACCTGTTGTGGATGATCAGTCACCCGCTGCCCCAGTTCAGGTCAATGCCGAAATGAACATGGCCGATGGCCTATCCATAGATTTAACATGGACCAATCCCAGCTCCGACAATGCACAAAATGAGCTTACTGATCTTAGCGGGATCAAGGTTTTCAGGGCTTCGCACCCCATGGATTTTACCGAAATTGCTGATCTGACCGATGTGCAACCTGGCGGAGAAAGCAGCTTTTCGGATGAATCAGTGCAGATCGAAGAATTTTATGCCTACCGGCTGGTGGGCTACAATGAGCATGGTCTGGGAGAGATATATGAAACAGAATTTTTGTTTCTTGCTGTGGAGACCACTCCGGGAGCACCCCACCAGGTGGTATTCTCGCGCAATGAGCAGAACCAGACCGTGATCAGCTGGAATGAGGTGAATTATGGAGCACAGGGAGGCATTCTGCAGGACCCGGTTGTGGGATATACCATCACGCGCAGCCTTGGAAACCAGTCAGAAACCCTGGCATCCATGCATGAAGAAACGGTTTTTACAGAAACTGACAACCCGGACTTAAACCTCTATTCTTACCAGATAGTAGCCCATACCAGCATCGACAACTATGGCCCTCCTGCCGTGAGAAATTACTATACAGGTATGGAGCCCCATCAGATCCCTGTAACATGGGGTGTGTCTGAATCGGATCAGGTTTTTGAACTAACCCGGTCTTCTATCCTTTCGCAAAGTATTTATATGAATGACGAAATAGGCAGCACCGGTTTGATCACAAGCCTGGCCTATTTCAGCAATATTGGTTCAGGAAGCCCCACCAGCAACTACAAAATCTACATCAGTAAAACCGATCGCAGTGTATTCGGTACCACCCCCACCAATATGGTCTGGGAGAACTTCAACCATCAGAAGCTTGTTTACGATGGCCCCATAAGCTTTAGCCCGGGCCGAAATGCTGTGGATATAGTTCTTGATCAGCCTTTTTTCTTTGATCAGGAAGAGGGCAAGAATCTTATTATCAGCGTAGTGAAACCGTTAATTGAAAACGTACCGCCGGTTTCCAACCCAAGATTTTTCAACACTCCTGTTGATGGTATAAGAACCTACTATGCCATTGGTTTTGGAGTGGATATGAGCACCATTACCACACAGCCGGCCAACTGGCAAACAGACGAGGTGGGCACCATACCCAGCATTGTTGCCGGTAAGGTGACCAGTTTTGGCACGCTTACAGGAAATGTAACTGCCGGAGGACTGGAAAACGGGCTGGAAGGTGTTACCATTGAGATCAGTCCTGACACGGAGTCGGGTGCTTATCAGACCGAAACCCTCTTTACTGACGAACAGGGAAATTACCTTTTACCTGCATTACTCCCCGGCTCTTATCATATCAGCTTTTTCCTGGAAGGTTATGATGAGTGGGAAACAACCTTTGAAATCGAAGGAGGACAACATCTTGTGCTGGATGTTGTTTTTTCCGATGCTACTCCTGTAAGCATCACGGGAACAGTTACCGGACAGGACCAGCAACCCGTTGAGGGAGCAAGGGTTTATCTTTCGGGATATTCTTCCTATACAGGCTATACTGATGTAGCGGGCCATTTCACCCTATCTGCCTTTGGAGAAAAGGAATATACCATTGAAGTAAGCCACCCGCTTTATCACACAGAATCGGTCTCGCTGACCACTCCCGACGAGGATCATGATATCGGAACCGTAAATCTTTCCGTACAACCCCACAGGCCCATGAACGTGGTTGCAGAGCTGCAGGATTCCCATGGCCATATTTCCTGGGAAATTCCTTACGGACTCACCAACCAGACCATGCTTGAGTGGGGATCTCTTACCCAGTTTACCGCCTGGGGATGGGGTGGTGCTCCATTTACTGCGGGCGTAAGGTTTACCATCAGTGATCTGCAAAACATGATCCCTGCTGATGGAAAACTCACCCATGTGAAAGCCTTTATTGCCAACAATGCCCATATCCATATTGAGGTTTTTGAAGGGCACAATGCTGCTGAGCTGATCTATACCCATCCTGAAACGATCTCTGAACCTGGATGGTACACCTTTGAACTGGCCAGGGCCATTGAAGTGGATATTACCAAAGAACTGTGGATAGGCATCCGGTTTGAAGCAGGCTACGGCCCCTACCCCATTGGTATTGATGAAGGACCCAATGCCCCGCAGCGCAAAGGCAGCATGCTTTATGAAAATGGAACCTGGACCCCCATGAGCCTTACCAACAAAAACTGGAATATTTACGGCATTGTGCATAACACCATTGATGCCAGCCCGGAAGGTTACAGCGTGTACAGATCAACCACCGGAACCGGTGAATGGTCGCTGCTGACACCCGAGCCCATTACTGAGGAAACATTCACTGATCTTTCACTAGCCGATGCTGATCCGGGGTCATACCTTTACGGTGTTGTTGCCGGTTATGGAGAGGATCTGCATTCGGAGATGAGCATCTCCAATGTTTTACTGCTGGATGTGCTTTTCAATGTTTCTGTAGTGCTGCAGCCCAACACAGGTAATGCACAGGGTGCCTACATCAGCATCAGCAACCCTGATAATTTTTATGAAGTAACCATGGAAGGAGAAGCACAGGAGGTAGTGATCGAGAACATCTGGCTGGGGGAATATGATATCTATGTGTATCTTGAGAATTTCGAACCAGTCGAAATACAATCGGTAAGCATCCATGATGCCACACCCCTTGAAATACCCCTTTACGAGCTCACTCCGGCACCCACCAACCTTAAGGTTGATCAGGAGCCTGGAAGCAGCAGTGCAGTAATTTCCTGGACTCTCCATGCGCACTTTATGGACAACCTTGAATCGTATCCTGATTTTGAGAAAGAGAATATAGGCAACTTCATCCTGAAGGATAATGACGGGCTGCCAACCTATACTTATACCAACTTTAGCTGGCCAGGTGAGGGAGACCCCATGTCGTTCATGGTATTCAACCCGTTTGCCACTGTTCCTCCAATTAACCTTGATGCATGGTCAGGTCGCAGGTACCTGGTTGCCATGGCAGGTCCCTACGGACCCAGCGATGACTGGTTGATCATTCCGGCCGGACCAGGGTCTTTCAGCTTCATGGCCCAATCGCTGGTTTCTTCCGATCCTGAAACGTTCAGGGTATTGTATTCTACCGGAGGAAGCAGCATTGCTGATTTCACCACGTTTGAAGGAGGCGAGCTCATTACAGCCCCGGTAAACTGGACCAGGTATTCATTTGAAGCACCTGAAAACACAAGGTTTGTGGCTATCAATTACACGGGCAATGATACCTATTTTCTGATGGTCGATGATATTGAATACCAGAAGGAATATCATCATGTATTGTCATACAACGTCTACCTTGATGATGTGCTTATTGCCGAAAACGTCACCGATAATACTTTCCAGTTTACTGACCTCCACCAGGAGTTTCATATGGCCGGTGTGGAAGCAGTATTCAGTTCAGGGGTTTCGGAAATGGTCACCATTGAGCTTGAGGGAGCGACCAGCATCTCTGAGGAGCAACAGGAGCAATGGATCACGGTATACCCCAATCCAAGCAGAGGCATTTTTACAGTGAATCTTTACAAAGAGGCCACCATAACAATGTACGACCTTAATGGCAGGGAGGTATTCCGGAAAGAGGCTCATGCAGGAAGCAATACCATCAATCCAGGCCTTGCCCCGGGAAGTTATGCTTTAAAGATCCGGAATAATCAGGATTCAAAAGTTGTAAGGATGATCATACAGTAAGTGCCCAGGAGTTAACGGAGATATTAAAGTAACCGGTTTCCGTTAAGCGATTATTTTTGACAGGTTTATATTGAACAGGGTGTACAGTAATGGTGCACCCTGTTCAGTAAAAATTATGATAATGTTAGGTTAATCTCCAAACCAGAAAAAATGTCTATTTTCGTTTTCTAAAAAAACAATCCCGATTGGCAGCAGAAAACGCATACAAGGCATTTGATGAAAGAGACCTTGAAGAGGTTTTTGAAAAGTTTTACCACCCCCTTTGCCATTTTGCATCCGGATACCTGAATG
>SLIL01000092.1 GCA_007135645.1 Bacteroidales bacterium | reverse complement strand
GCATGCTGCGCAAAAATATAGCCAGAAGTGCGATCCATTGCCAGATGATTTTCTGTCCCTTCAGAAGTCCAGGGATTGTGTGCATCGGTACGCTCAAAAACCCTCTGGAGCAGAAGCTTTTTATTGTTCTTAATTGCTGGGGCATCACCATATAACGACATAAGCCTTGCCATGCCAACCAGGGTAAAATGAAAGGGGCCTCGATGCTTCAATTGCTCTATCCATGCATTTGACAGGGAGTCTGTTGCACCATATTTCTCAAACCGTGCCATTATTTTGGGCCAGTAGAACTTTTCAGGATCACCAATAGAAAAAGAGGGTGGGACATAGTGATCTGCAGTGTATTCTATGATAGTTTCTGCTCTTTGAAGAAATGCCTTTTCCTCTTCATTTATGGGAGAGGCGCATCTTGCCAATGAAATGAAAAATATAAAACCAATCAAATAGTATTTTTGATTTAACATCATCGGATTATTTTTAAAAATGAGTCCACTCTAAAAAGTCTATTATCCACAAATTAGACAAATTTACACAAATCTTAATGCCTGAACGTCAGACAATTAAAAAAGAAAAAATTAGCACAAATTTGCCGAAAACGAGTTTTCGGAGTGGACTCAAAAATGAATACTCTGAAAAGGATTCATAACCAGGTTTATGGGTTCACTGAAAACCTCTTCCCTGAACATCCTAAATTAATAAACTTATTCTTTTGCAGGCAACTTATTTTCTCAAAGCAAAGGGGAGGTTGACCCAAAACCGGCAACCTCCCCTTTTTTCACAAACCAACAATCACCAAACTTACTTAACCACAAACAGTTTTATTGCACGCTGTCTGCTATCATTAACCTCAACCATGTAAGTTCCTGTCCTTAAACCAGAAAGGTCTATTTCATGGGTCATATTAGCAGCATCCTTCATCAATGACTGGCTGCTGATAAGCCTGCCATAGATATCTCTTACACGAATATCTACCATTCCGGTGAAGTTTTCATTCAGCATAAGAGTAATTCTTTCTCTTGCAGGATTAGGATATATCACCAGACTTTCCGCAGCAAGATCCTCTTCCTGTATGAAGTCGATTATATCACCGGGGGCAAGCACACCAATGGTGTAAATACCTGCCTGGATATTCTCAACAGCAAATTTCAAGATGTTTTCATCCACAGTTGGTGCAACCCCCATGTCTACCCAGTTATCTCCGCCGTCGTGCATCCACAATTTATATTCTGTGGAGGGATCATTGGTAATACCTTCTGCATCAAAATCGAAGCCTAATGTAACATTAGCCCCATTTCCTGCTGTTTCGATATTCCACATGCGGCTCCATGACTGTGCGTCGTTGTCATCATCCAGGATTGCACCGTTGTGCCCTGCAATAACAAAGTCACCATCAGCAGCAAAGCTCGCAGCATAAATCTCAAGGCCACCACCAGCGCTGTAATTATGTGTTTCGCTGTTGCTTCCTGTAATATCGGCTGCACGTCCTACGCCAATGATATCGTAAACATGATCCTGATCGGTATAGAATACACCTTCTACATTGGCAAGGCCATACTTGGCAGCCAGGTAGTTTTTCACCAGGATAGTTTGCGCATTGTTCACATCCGAGTTAAACAGGGCAATTTCAGCAATATCTACAGGCTGGAAGCCTCCTATCAAAACAGGGGCATGGGTGCTCTGTATGGGTTTGTTGTAGGCAGCACTGCTTTTCAATACACCATCGGTCATAAAAGTGGCCAATTGATGCTGGCTATTGAGAGCAGTATTTACCAGATAAAAGTCTTCTGCATTAAACTCATCCTGGCTCTTAAGGAAAATATCCCTTGCAATAACAAACTGCATCTTGTTGGGGTTGGCCCCACCATCCATTTCAAGAATATATGCAGCATGCAGAGGCTGATTGGCTATGTTTCTCTTGGAGAATATGGATGCGAAATCGCCATACATCTGATTGCGCTTAAGCACAATAAAGAGTGAAACTCCTGCACCACCATCAAGGTTATCAGCATCATCCACCACCAGATTTCTCCTGTCAGGGTTGTCACCACCCATCTGGGTACCAAAGTTAACTGTTGGCCAGCCATTGAGCCCGTTGGCAACAAATAGCGGAGGATTTTGCCATTGCTCGCCGGCATTGGGGATACCCGTTCCTACGTTGGTACCGTCGTTATGAGCATCGTTGTTGTTTCCGGAGATATCATGCCACAGGTTGATTTCCTGCCCGTCAGCAGCTTCCAGGTCATGTGCCCTGAGCCACAATGAAAGTTCGGGCTGATTTTCGCGTGAAAGGTCACTGAACCCAACACCTCCGGGGCCAATACCAGGAGCAGGTATCGTTTCAACTACATCGTAATCTGCCTCTACAATTTCTGTAGCAAAGGTAAAGTCACTGTTATAAGCCTGTGCCCTTACCAGGGTAGCCTCTGTTAAAAGGATCGGACCATCGTAAAGGGTTGTGGGTGCTCCACCGTCCAGTGAATACCTGATAACAGAACCAGCAGGAACTACGGACAGGGTTACTTCTACACTTTGCTGATACGACACATCAGGTGTGGGAGAGAATTGCGGCAATCCCACAGGGGTCACATGATAAGTAGCGGAAGAAACACCGCTGGGATTTAGTTCGTCTGCGTAAGCTATGGCCCTTACATTATACGTCATATTCTCAGATACTGCCTCAAGGGTAATGGGGCCATCATACAAGATTCCGTTCTCCTCATCGGGGTCGGTGTTATCGAGCGTATAATAAATGGTTGCATTTGCTGTAGTTGTGGAAATAGTCACATCAACAGAGCTGATAAAATTGCCGGGATTGGGCGAGAAGGTGGGCAGTGCCACTTCGGGCTCATAGTTAAGCGTGATGTAACTGCCTTGCCATTCCCTGCCGGAGATCCATCCACGGTCACCGGGAGTGGGGTCTATTGCTTTGGCAACCAGGGTTACATATTCCCTGCCTTGATCAATAGCCGTATTGATATAATTGGTGAATGCAGCACTGGTAAGGTTCATCCATCTGCCTCCCTGCAGCAATGTTCCGGTAAGCAATTGCTGTGATCCTACGGAAGGTTTGTTTTCCCAGGTGATTTCCAACTCTTCCCATGTAACATCTGCAGAGGGATAAATTGCAAAATTAAGTTCATCTAAATTGGCATATGATCCATCATGGATGCTTCCATAAGCATTCAGCGTAGCAGATACCGTTTCCTGATATGCACTACTGATATCGTATTTAAAGAATATCCACTTGGAAGCATCGTTGGCATCGTCGTTGGAGAGATGCTGATCGGCCTGATCGCCGAAGTTCTGATCCTGTTCGCCTTCTACCTGCGACACATGGCTGTCGGCCACTACAGGCATTTGCTGGGTTGGAGGAGGTGTAAGGTAATCAAGGATCAGGCTGGTTGCAAAAGGCCTCCATTCGCGTCCGGCCATCCAGAGGCGATCACCGGGAGTATTATCTTTTCCTTTAAACACAAAGGAAACATGCCCGCGACCTTCGGCAATGGCTGCATTGATATAATGGGTGAGTGCATCGCTGCTCCAGATCACATCCTGCCCGGCACCAAACCAGGTAACATTTTCTTCAATGAGCTTCAACCCTGCCTCTGGCCTGGTTTCCCAGGTCACTTCCATTTCTTCCCATTCGTTGTCTTCAACAGCAAATATGTCCACAAAGAAATCGTCCTGCTGCGTACCACTATCATGCTGCGCTATGTAAGCAGTAATACTTACCTGCCCAACCACTGCATCAGCTACACCACTGATATCGAATTTTACAAAGGTTTCCAAATCGGTTCCATCGCCCGATTTGCGGATGCCCATATCGGCTGCATCACCAAAGTTTTCTTCGGGTGCTTCTTCGCTTACATACGCATCGGCAACAACATAAATGGTGTCGGTCTCCAACGTGGGCCTGAAAACAAACTCCAGTTGCGGCCCCCAGGCACCATCGCCTTTACCACCAATCCAGCTGAGGTCTTCCCCATCACCAGATTTATACTCCAAGCCGAAAGCGATCTCTGTTGCGTTGGAAAGCAGGTGGGCATTCACATAATTAACAAGGTTGTCACCGTTGGGGATAAATACTTTTCTTCCACTGTTGTCATCATAAACAACCGTTGCAAGCTCTCCACTAAAGGAGGGGCGATTGTTCCAGTTGGTGGTATCACGGCTGAATGCAGTACCAGCCTGGGTGAGCTTTACTTCCATCTCTTTCCCTGAAGCCATAGACGAACGGGTGGAGAAGGCTACATCGATAACATCCCTGCCACCCACATCACTGATATCAAATTTCACAAACGAAACGGCTTTTGTTTCTTCACCCTGCTCTACATAAATATTGGTAGGATGGAAGAACGAAGCTGTTTCTTCGGGTTCATGCTGAAATACGATAGCATCATCGCTGGCAAAAGAATTGAAGTTATCGCTGAAAGTAAACTCCAGCATGGGTCCCCATGCTCCATCGCCTTTGCCACCAATCCAATTCAGGTCGCCACCTTCGCCCTCTTTATATTCAAGACCAAAGGTAACCACATCGTGTCCGGCAGCAAGTTTTCCGTTGATATAGTTAATCAGGTTGTCGCCATTGTGCACAAAATATTTTCGTCCGCTATTGTCATCATAAACCACTGTGGCGAGCTCTCCTGAGGTGTTAGGCTTATTATTCCAGTTGGTGGTATCCCTTGCAATGGCATTGCCAGCCTGGGTAAGCTTTACGGTCATTTCTGTGCCGGAAGCCATGGAAGAGCGGGTAGAGAATGCCGCGTCAGAGACCACTCTGCCGGAGAATCCGCTGATGTCAAACTGTACAAAAGAGATAACGGTCCTTTCGTCGGTTTCAGCAACCAGCAGGTTGGAGGGATGCCAATCGTTGGCAGTATCATCGGGCTCATCGGAGAATACCACAGCATCTTCAATGGCAAATGCCTCATAACTGCTGTTGTCGGGGGTCACTTTCAGCATGGGGCCCCACAATCCATCACCTACACCACCGATCCAGTTTCCTGCATCCAGGTCTCCTTCGTCGTATTGCAGGCCAAAAGCAATGGTTTCGTTGCCCATAGCCAGTTGACTATTCACATAATCAACAACCTGAGAACCAATTTCTGTATAAACGATCCTGGCTGAATTGCCTGAATATAGACGGGTAGCTATTTTGCCTGACATACCAGGCCTGTTTTCCCAGTTGGTAGTATCACGGGTAAAGTTAGGATTGGTCCTTCTTAGCTGAACAGTTTGCTCGGTCTCAGATTGTGTTGTACCCCGGGTAGAGAATTCTACTGAAGACACCTTTTTATAGGCCATACCCGGCAAGTGAAATTTCACGTACGATACCGCTTCGGTGTCGTCATCCACTTTGTTTACAAAAATATTGGATACGTGAAAATCATTGGCTGTATTTTCGGGTTCATGTTTAAAGGCCACGGCATCATCAATTCCAACAAATGCAAAACCTTCGTCGAATTCGAGCACCAACTCAGGGCCCCAGGCACCATCGCCCACGCCACCGATCCAGTTCATGGCACCCATATCCCCTGAGAGCCATTGAATACCAAAGCCAATTTCAGAATGGCCACGAATCAATGCATCATTGATATAATCAACCAGTCTGTTATCAATATTTACATAAGGCCGGCGGTTCGATGCATTGTCATAGGTTTTCACGGCCAGGTCATTGCCCTGCAAACCCGGGCGATTGCCCCAGTTTGTGGTGTCGCGGTGAAAACTGGTCCCTGCCCGGCGCAGCCTTATAACAGGTGCTGTTTCAGCCTGGGCAGTACCCCGGGTGGAGAATTCTGCATTCTTGATCACCCTGTTGGAAAGGGCACTAATGTCGAATTTAATATAAGAAACAATCCAGAAAAGAGGAGCCTCCTCATCTTCGCTTTCCGCATAACGGTCAGCAAGAATATTGGAAGCATGAAAGAATCCTGCGGTCTCTTCAGGAAACTCTTCATGAACAACTGCATCCATAGTGCCTCTTATCATAAGCTGCTGCGCATGCAATTGCATCACACCAAGAAAGATCAGGCAGAACATCCCGGTGATCAATGTTTTTAAATGTAAGGTTAACTTCTTCATAAGCGTTTGATTTAGGTTTTTGATTTAAGTTTGGATTTTCAACAATTCCTTTTTGGGTAAATTATCTTAAATTGATGTTGACAAATTTAAATTTAAATGCACCCGTAAACGGTGTAATTCTGTTTCAATCACGCATGAAATTTGTCCCAATAGCTTATTATTAATTAAAAATAATCCAGACCCTACATTAAAAAAGAATATCGCATAAAAATGTTAAAATAACATGTTTTAAGAAAAACAGAGTAATTGAAAGAGCTTGTTCCCAGATTGAAAATATTTCCTCAAGACATAGGCTCTAAAAATAAACATGAGATAATTTTTGGGGTGGATTGGGACTTCCTTCCTTTAGCAGATTTTATGTAAAATTTTACTTTTGTCATGAGCAAGAAGTCATATTGAAAACTCAAAACCTTAAAACAAAAAACAAACAGATCACTCAACACACTTTTTAAAAAGCATCAATAAACCTTAAACAAACTATTCAAATTGCATCCTTAAAAACTTCATTCAATATGAAAAATACATTATTAACCTTCTGCCTGATCATCATCACCACAACAGGCCTTTTGTCGCAAACGGTCACCATAACAGGTACTGTTCTCGATTTTACAGACAACAGGCCCATTGAGGGGGCAACGATAATTGAAAAGGGAACAAGCCGCGGCACCATTTCCGACTCCAACGGTCATTTTTCCATAGATATAAACATGGGGTCGGTGCTTCAGATCAGCTTCGTAGGGATGTTAACCGAAGAGATCCCCATAGAAAATGCTGAACCTCTCCGTATCATGCTTTTCCCCTCCATGGAAACCCTGGAAGAGTTTGTGGTGATTGGCTATGGGACCCGCAAACGCCGCGACATTATAGGATCGGTGGCATCGGTAAGTGGTGACGAACTTACCGCTCTCCCTTCTGCATCTATCACTTCTGCCCTGCAAGGACGTGCTTCCGGGGTAACTGTAACCAGCAGCAGCGGTGTGCCTGGCTCTCCCGTGGCCATTCGCATCAGGGGAGAAAGTTCAATCAGCATCAACACCTCACCCCTGTGGATCATTGACGGAATGCCCATTTATTCGGGCGGAGGACTGGAACGCACTATTGGCTCTACCAGCCAGGACCCAATGTCTATGTTCAACATCAACGACATCGAGTCCATTGAAATCCTCAAAGACGCAGCCGCAACAGCCATTTATGGCTCCAGGGGCTCCAACGGGGTAATTATCGTTACTACAAAATCGGGTAAGAAAGGCACGGGAAGAACAGATATCAATGTTACAACCGGTTTAACTACCCTCAACCGCACGCCCGAAGATATTGGATTTACCAATACAACAGAATGGTTTGGACTGGTGGACCAGGCACGCCAGAATTCTGGCCTTTCGCCTTTTGATCCCTTTGACATTATCAAGTTTTACCGCGATGAACCTGTTGCCATGCTTACCCGCCAGCAGGCCATGAATATCAACACAGACTGGTTTGACCAGATCATGCGAACCGGCACCTACCAGGATGTGAACATTTCCAGCTCCAGGGGAAGTGAAACAGGATCGTTTTTTCTATCGATGAATTACAATAATACTGAAAGTATTTTAAAGAAAAACCATTTTACCCGTTTTGGTTCACGTGCAAATTTCGACTTTACTCCCACAAATAACCTTACAGTAGGCTCACGCCTTAACTTCTCTTTTACCGAAAATACAAGAGTGCAGCAGCAGGTAGGAGGTGCTGTGGGGCAAGGTGGCGGAGGGGCCAATGCCGGCTGGGGAAATGCCAACAGGGTTTCCCTGCCATGGTTTCCCATTTACAATTCAAGCCATCCCAGTGGATTCTGGAACCCCCGCTCAGGGGCCAACCTGGTAGCCAGTGTGGATCCGGATAATCACCACGACCTGGTGGAACAATACCGTTTTCTGGGTAATTTATTCCTTGATTACAAAGTACCCTTTACTGAAGGGTTGAGGGTTAGGAGTGAGTTTTCTGTAGATTTTATACAGAACAACAGTGTTTACTGGGTATCGGAGCATCTGCGCGAGCAGGGTTCTTATGCTGCCGACCGGGCTGCCACCTTTAAAAGTTACAATTATAACATCTATGCCAATTACAACCGCACCTTTGCAGAGATCCATGATTTCAGTGCAACCCTGGGTACAGAATGGCAAACCCTTAACCGTTATACCCGTGATATGATTGGCCAGAACCTTCAGGGCACCTACAGGCAGGTGGGCAATCCTTCTGATTACCTGGAAATGTTTGCCGGCCTTACCGGGGAAGAATACCTTCTTGGTTATATCGGACGGCTTGATTACAAACTTATGGACCGTTATTTTGCGGGAGTTAGCCTCAGGCGCGATGGTTCATCCAAATTTATGGCTGATCAGCGCTGGGAGATATTCCCCGCCTACTCGCTGGGGTGGATAATTTCTGACGAACCATTCCTGGATTTGCCATGGGCCGAAATGATCAAGCTCAGGGGAAGTTTTGGGAGGACCGGAAACAAAGACATCAGCTCCAACCTGTTTGTAACCAATTTTACCAATCGGCGGCAGGATAGATATGGCGAGGCTACATTGATACCCGGGGGCTCCCGTATTGGTAACCTGGGCACTCCTACCCTCACATGGGAAACCACCAACAGCTATGATGTGGGTTTGGACTTTGGCTTGTTCAGGAACAGGGTGTCAGGTTCTATTGCCTATTACCTGCAGGATATCGACGACCTTCTGCTTTTCTCCCTTTTGCCATTGTCATCTGGAGTATCAGGAATATGGAACAATATCGGAAATATGAGAAACTTTGGATGGGAATTCAGTCTAAACACCACCAATATCCATTTGCGCAACATGGATTTGAGATGGACCACCGACTTTAACTTCAGCACCAACAACAGCCGCGTACTTGCCCTCACCCCTCAGCTTGACAGGGACGGGCGGGGAGTTCAAAGCGGAAACACAATCTCTGTTAAGGATGGAAAGTTGTGGACCTGGTATATTGCTGAATTTGCCGGAGTTGATCCCGATAGAGGGATCGATCTGATCTATGAAATTGATTATGCCCATTGGCAGCAAACCGGTGAGACCGTAAAAACAGGCCGTAAGATCCCGGCTACCACCACCAACCTGCAAAGAAACCGGATAATCCTTGAGGACAAAACACGTGTGCCCAGCTATAGCGGAGGGCTCAACAACAGGGTAGAATTCAGGGGATTTGACCTGAACTTCCTTATCACTTTTGCTGGAGGGCACTACATTTATGATTATGAAGAAAAAAGGACCACTGCAGTGCAATATGGCCAGGTAACCCTTAGAAGAGACCTCATTGGCAATACCTGGACACAACCCGGAGATAATGCCAAATACCCTGAGCTTCGCTGGGAAGGCCAGTACCCATGGGGCTGGGATATTGATGCACCCAACCCTGACTGGGATGGCGACCCCGACCACCCACTGGCAAGAGGTTACTGGCTCGATGGAACTGAAACAGGCCAAACATACAGTTATAATAATGAAACCGCCCATTACTCCAAATACCTTTACCGCGGGGATTATGTACGGTTGCAAAATCTGGAGATTGGCTACCGCTTCAGCAGTGATTACACCCGTCGGCTGGGGATCAACAATCTGAGAGTGTTTGGATCGGGCACGAATTTACTCCTCTGGACACTGGAATACAACGGCTGGGACCCGGAAACCGGAGGTGGGGTACTTCCTCCCCTGAGGGTTTTTACCGTTGGGCTTTCGGCACAATTTTAACCGATGCTTAAATTTTTCAAAAGCGAAAACACAATCATTGTCACGAAATATTATCATAAATAACTCCTGTTATGAAAAGATTACTCAACATATTCGCCATTACCATCTTCTTCTCGCTGCTCTTTCATTCTTGTGAGCACGAAGATTTTTTCGAACTTCGCAATCCCCCGGAATTCCCCTGGCTCAACATCCCGGAATTTGAAAGGGCCGCGGTGTCCCCTTATCATATTTCATTTATGAGTGACTGGGGAGGGCATTTCGCCATTGCAGACCGGGTGATCTTTGATTCCAAAACCGATATCATTTACCATATCCCTGAATCTTCGGCCAATTACCCGGTACTGGAGCAATACAACCGCCAGACTTTTGTAAATACACATCGCTCACAAGCCTCATTTTCGGCTGGCTACCGGTCTATCGGGCTCATCAATGCTGCACTGGACTTTTATTATGAAAACGATGAAGACCCCTACCCTAACGCCTCTGCTTCTGACAAGGAGCATAACCTGAAAAGGATTATTGGGGAACTTCATTTCATGAGGGCATTTGCATATTTCCATCACACACTCAGGCACTGCCCCTCTCCCGGAGATCCGCTATTTCTCTCACAGGAATTTATCCCCATAAGACGCGCATTTACCGATGCCGATGCAGCCATGAATGCAGAATTTGTTACTACCGATGTAATTTATGACTTTATTGTGGAAGATCTGGAAAGAGCCATTGAACTGCTTCCTGAGAGATATGTAGCAGGGCTTCACCATGCATCCTATCAGCATGGGAGGGCCAATCGTTTTACAGCCCATGCATTCATGGCAAGGGTTTATTTCAGGCTAGGAAAATGGGACAACGCATTGCAGCACTTAAACATCGTTATTGACCAGAATGGCGGTATGTTTGCCCTCAACCAGGACCCTATAGAAGCTTTCAACAGAAGCGATGCCAGCAGGGGCAATGAGGTGATATGGTATGCTTTGTATTACGACCCCGAAAACACCCGGGGGCCCTACGACGCAACCCTGTTTACCTTTAATGACTACAGGGCTACCAATGGCGGAAGGGGTGACTTTTTCAGGCGATCATCCTGGCATACTTACTCCATGAGCAACACAGTAGCCATACAAATTGGCTGGATGGATGAAGAGCTGAATGAAACCGATGCGGCAAAATTTGACAAGCGCTACCAGCAGATCTACTACCGGCTGGAAGGCAACCGTGGCAACATTGCCGATGATCCTCAGGTTTACGAACAACAGTATACCAACGTAAAAGAACCCCGCATATGGGGAGACAAATACTTTAAAGGCCCCGATGGACAAAATACCAATGTACCTGTGATCAGATTGGCGGAAATGGTGCTTACCCGTGCAATTATCCGTTATGAACAGGGCAATCTGCAAGGTGCAGCCGACGACCTTAACCTGGTTCGCCGCCGTGCATGGGACCACAATGCTGCAGGTATAGATTATGACGATTCGGATGCCTTTGTAACTGCAGGGAACATTACAGCCGACATGATCCACAATGAGCGAATAAAAGAACTTGCCTTTGAAGGAGACCGGTTGTACTATCTGCAAGCTATGCAACTGCCCCTGATGCCAGGCGACAGGGACAACACCCCCGCAATTGATTACCCCCATGAGAATATGTATTGGGTGATCCCGCAAATTGAACTGGATTTCAGGATCAATTAAAATAGCTCTTGCGAATAATTCATAACGGCATCACTTTAAAAAGTTTCCATTGGCGACATGTGCCAATGGAAACTTTTTCATACATAAGGGCTAATGGTATTCACAGATAGATTGTTGACTCAGGCTTTCTTCAGCTTTTATCTCCACTCCTTGCGGGAGAAGTATTCAACAAAAACAATATCACTTGAATAATGAATATTGCCTGCTTTTTAAAGTATACTAAAAAGGGGAAGCCTTCAACCATTTTATTAGCATTGCCTTTTATTTATTATATTTGTTACGAATTATTCCGACAGATGAGCATTATACATATAAATCAGGATGGCTTAAACCATTTTTCTGGAATTGTTATATTCTTAAAAACTTGGGTTTTGTGGGCTTTAGATTAGCTTGAAAGCATAGTAAATCATATTAACTATTGATAATATGGAAGCAACAAAAGTAAATATAACCTTGCCCCTTGACTTTGATCAAATAGTAAACCTTGTAAATCAATTGCCTTACAAAGAAAAGCTTAAACTAAGGGAATTCTTAAAAAAAGATACCCGGCAAGATACGATAAAAGAGAAGATACAGACTCATTTTGCAAGTGAAAAAGCATTGGCCAGGGATTGGCTTTTACCTGAAGAAGATGAAGCATGGAAAGATTTGTAAAAGGCGATATTGTTGTACTCCCGTTCCCGTATTCCGATTTATCAAGCTCTAAAAAAAGACCTGCAATGGTTCTGGCCGACTTAAAAGGAGATGATATTATACTTTGCCAGATCACCAGCCAGTTTGTTAAAGATAACTACGCCATTGCTTTGGCCGAAAACAGCTTTAAGCAAGGTTCATTAAACAAACCCAGCAATATTAGGCCTAACAGGTTATTTACTGCTGATAAATCAATCATTGTTCGCACTGTTGGAATGGTTAATCCCGAGATTACCAAAGAGGTTATCAATAAGCTTTTTGAGATAATCAACAAATAGTTATCATCCTTTACTTTACTGTACTGTTCATGCTAAAGTGAATATACCGGTCATATCATGCCTGTTTACTTCCCGAATTTGCAAGAGAACCTTATCCGCAAACACCTTTAGCTTCTGTATCATACAGCAATCAAGGAGGTTTCTCTGTAGCTCATTCTTTATTAGCAACTTATCCAAATTGCAAAAAATCCCGCTCTGGCTTCCTATGCTTTGCCTGGCAGAGCAAATGGCTAACCAGTATTGGCCAGGGTTGAACTGCCCTGTGATTGTCTTGTCCCCCAATAACCTGTATACTAAAAACAGAAAGATCCTGCCTCTTACAACAGGATCTTATCTGAAAAAACTAACTTACAATCATCCCTAAGCTTAAATCTTCTATGGGATTTCTTCATCCTTTATACACCTCACATTAAACCCATACCCTTTGGGTTCGTTGGATCCGTTCATAAAAGGAGTGTCCTGGGTAAGATAAATTATTCTGGCGTTATTAGGATTCTGCGTTGATTGAGATGATGACCAGAACCCTGCATAAGGGGCCTGGGTATAAATGGTAAAACCCCAGCTGCCGGTAAACAAAGCATCGAACCCTGAAGAGCTGTTTTCCCCTTTCATTTTGGCCCCGGAAAAGAAGCCAGCGCCACCATTCCCGTCAACTGAGAGCCAGGTATCAAGCTCCTCAAACATTTCCCGGGTAGGTAAATGCCAGCCCGTGGGGCATATCCCCTGTATTTTTTCATCGGGTTCAGCAGCGGCCTCAGCACCATTCATCATGGCTGTCCAGGAATAATGGGCCCCTTCTTTGTTCTGGCAGAAAAGTCCTCTGCAGAACCTGCCGTCAATGGGAATTAGCTCCCCATCGTGTGGGTGTATAACGTTAGTTGTCCGAAGGTTTTCACCCAACCAACACTGATCGCCAATGAGTACGGTTGAATAGTAATTGCCGTCAATATCAGGAATACTATCCTGTCCACATACAAATTCGGGTTGTCCAATGGTCACCGACCCGGTAGTGGTGATATAAAAAGGATCACCGGAGTCGGTAACTGTAACCGTATACGTTCCTGCCATTAAGTCTTCAGCGATAGCAGTAGTTGCGCCGTTGCTCCACAGATACGTATAGGGAGGCTCACCACCCTCAACGCTCACTTCTGCCATACCCAGGGGACGGCCGTAAACAGGTGAATCCTGTACAGAAAAAGTCAGGTTCAAAGGTGCTGGTTCTGGTTGTTCTACCGTGGTGGTCTGCTCAAAAAAGGAAGTGCCATTGGGGCCATATATAATTTTTACGGTATAATCACCGGCAAAAAGCCCACTGACAGAGCTTGTGGAATCGCCCGTACTCCAGTGAAATATAAACGGTGGATCACCAGACATGATATTGACATCGATTGAACCATCTTTTGCATTGTAGGCACTGGCATGTTGAACCTGCATTTCCAGTTCTATAGGATCGGGTCTTTTCTCTTCCTTATCACAGGATGTGATTACAGTACCCATCATTGCAAACACAAAGGAGGTAGCTATTAGTTGCTTCATCAGGTGCTTCATAAATCAAAATGTATTAGGGTGTTTTTAGTGTATTTGATCTAAGATTATTTTCAAGGTATAAAATTATAGGATTTAACAAAGCCTCAAATGTAAATTTGTCTCAATGACCCCTACAAAAATCCCATAAGAAATTATCGCATACACCTTTCGTGTGTCCATCCACCCCATTTGATACATTTTAGTTTTATAGCCCAAAAATACTGCATGTTTGAGACAAATTTCACCATTATGGACCGGCAGAGAAAATAATTTTGTAAGGTGTAATTTTCAGAAATCCTTCTTAGAAGTCCAGATTATCCGGTTAATACAAGAAAAGGCATCACTTTACCAGGTTTAACAGTAGAGTTGCAGGTATTAAAAAATCAAATTTCAATAACCGTCGAAAAGTAAACTTGAAATCAATCATAGCATGAAGCACTTATTACTGTCTATTTCAATATTCGTTGCCATTAATGCATTTGCACCGGCATTAAATGCTCAACACAGCCCTTTTAAGCCCATTAACGATGATCTTCTTCCCTATGGCCAACCCTTCCAGTTTTGGGAAAAACCGTTAACAATTACACACACCTATCACGTTGACAAAAACCATCCTGATGCCAGTGACGAAAACCCCGGCACACGCGAATTGCCGTTTCTCACCATTAATCATGCAGCCCAGCTTTTGCAACCAGGCGAAAGGGTAATAATCCATGCAGGTGAATACCATGAAACCATTCGTCCTGCAAGGGGAGGCACATCTGCAGAACGTATGATTGTTTACGAAGCTGCTACCGGAGAGGAAGTTATTGTGAGGGGATCCCTGGAGGTTGATCCGGAAAAGTGGAAGCCTTCAACCGGATGGCAAACGGGTGGCAGGGGGCCTTTCCCTGATGATAACGAAAGGGCATTGCGCGCCCAGGTATGGCAATACGATCTGCATGAAATAGCTTTTGAAGGCTATAACCCCTTTGGAATGTTAAACCTGATGAAGGACCAGGAGCATCTTGACTACACCAGGGTAAACATGGCCCCGCATTTCAAAAAAAGAGGACAGGTTTACATAAATGGGATAAGGATCGAACAGGTTTCGCGACCGGTTGAGTTGCGCAACAAGAACGAAGGGGCCTGGTGGTCAGAACACAACGGAATGCGCCTGCATGTAAGATTTCCCGATGGCTTACAACCCGAAACCAGCAAGGTTTATCTTTCCACCAAAGAACAGCTTTTTTCTCCCCGGGAGTATGGCCTGGGGTATATCAAAATCAAGGGCATTCACTTTTTGCATACAGCCAATGGGTTCCCTGTACCGCAGAGAGGAATGGTTTCAGCAGGCCGCGGGCATCACTGGATCATTGAAGACTGCATCATTGAAGGGGCCAACTCACTGGGTATAGACCTGGGCAACGAAATGTGGCACACCGAAACACAACCCATTTTGGGCCATCATGTATTCAGGCGTAACATAGTCAGGGATTGCGGGTTATCTGGCCTGCAAGGTATGCGGGGAGTGCACTACCTGATTGAAGACAACCTTTTTGAAAACATTGGCTGGCACAATGCCGAACATGGCTGGGAAAGCGGTGCCATAAAGCTTCACCTGAGCGAACATACACTTATCCGCCGCAATATATTTCGCAACATCAGGCATGCTCCCGGGGTTTGGCTGGATTACCTGGCCAGCAAAAACTGCAGGATCACCAAAAATGTATTTACGGGGATTACCTCGGCCCGGGGAGCCATATACATTGAAGTGAGCCGGGGCCTCATCCATATCGACCACAATTTTATCCACGAAACACGCAGCCAGTATTGGATCAGCGGGGATTATGGCGCCGGAGGGAGTGCGCTCTATACCGATGGCTCCGACAGTATCCGCTTTTTCAACAACATGGCCTATGATATCGAGAACACAGGATTTGGTGCCTATGCCAACCCTTCAAGGATTGTGGATGGACGCGGGGGTACCGACCGCAACCACATTGTTACACACAATATTTTCGCAAAGTGTGGCAAGCATGCCATTGAATTCCCCAATATCCATCATTTCTCCGACCACAATATTTTCTCGGCCATGCCTTCTGGGTATCTGAAGATCAAAAACCCCGAACCAGAACTCTTGCTTGACCTTAAAGCATGGCAGGATTATTATGAATGGGAAAAGAACGGACAAATGGTAAGGTCACTTCAGGTGGAATTTGACCCTGAAACCCTTACATTAAAATTCAACCAGGAAGAGTTTAAGAATACTATTGCAGGCCCGTTCAGATCAGGTCTTGATTTCAATGATGGGATTAACATAGATCCAAGGAAAACAAAAAACTAACTTGAAAAAACATTATTCATGAAGGAAAAAAGCATAATTACCGCAATTATCTTCATACTTCTTTTTTCCTGTGGGGAAAGTGAAAGAAGCCCGGAAAGCAACCAGCGCCAGGGGGTATCCATATATGAACTACAGGAGCGCAATGGCGATGATCCGTTTTTAACAAAATTGTTTTGGGAGCTCAACAACAGTCCCATGCAGGAGAGATTACGCTCGCTAAAACCCTTTCCTGTAGGGGTGGTTTACTATCAGCAGAGGGAACACCAGATGGAAGAGATCAGTAAGGAATTTGCCACCATGAAAGAACTGGGATATACAGCATTGAAACAGATGGTGCTGGGATCGCCCAATAACCCTGAAAACTTTGAAGAAGATGTGTTTATGGCGGCCCTGGATGCCGGGATCTCTCCCTGGTATTACGGACTGGGCGGCTGGGCACCCATTACGCAATCGCTGCTGGACAGCCTTGGCATCTCCCTTGAGCTCAATGGAAACAATATTGCAGAAATACAGAACCATCCCCGCATGCTCGATTACCAGGACAATATTTTGCGACAAAGAGTATTAAGGATGGCAAACAAACCACCCAAACCCCGCGGAATGGGTGAGCCGGGAAGGAATTCACCTTACCTGCCCGACAGGTTGCTCCCTGAGTTTGCGCGATGGCTGCAGAATGAATACAAAACACTGGATGCATTGAAAGAAGCCTGGAATATTGGCTTTACGCGCCCCTATGAACTCAACAGCTATCAGGAAGCTGCCAGCCTGATGAGGACAACCCATACCGATGAGTTTGGCAACCGATGGGGCGATATGTCGTGGGATTTCCGGCGTATGCGCGATGCCATGCGTTTTCAGGCCGATCTGATCATTGACAACTATACCCAAACCATGGAGATGTTTTACAATTGGGATCCCAATGAGCCCGAGCGCACCGGGGGGCATCAGCTTTTCGAAAACCAGGCTATCAACTCGTGGGACCTGGAAGCACAGGCACAGTCAGCATCCCTGGGAGGATCCTTTTATTCTTCCATCCACCTCACCCATCACTTTTTCCTGGTAGATGGCGAATTGATTAAACCCGTTTACCTGCAATCAAGGATCGTGGCCGACATGTTTAAAGGGGGATGGTCAGCAACCTGGGAATCTACGGGTGGCCCCACCCAGTGGAGTGGCCATCACAACCTTACTGTAGACGAAAACACCATGAAGCAATTGTTTCTGATGTATGTTGCCGCCGGCCTTAAAGGAATCGGGATATGGACCTGGAACTCCCGTGGCGAGGGTTGGGAAGCAGGAGAGTATGCCCTTACCGACATCCAGGGCGAACCCACCCCCAGGGCTGTAATGGGGGGTAAGCTATCGCAAATATTACAGGAACAACGATTTGAACTGTGGGAATCAATGGACGAACCCGTAGTGGGCATATTATACTCATGGGAAAATGAAGCCATGCTGGGAAGGCTCTCCATGGGTGTATATCAGCTTCCCACACCCGTTTTTGAGACCAACCGCGACCGTATGTTCAGACAATTTCACTCGGAGGCACGCATCGGTATGTCGAGGGCTTTGCTCAACCATAACATCCCTTTTGAATACGTTACAGATCGCGATATCCATGCGGGTCTGGCACACCGGTATCCTGTCATATACCTGCCCTTTGTACTGGCGCTGGATCATGCAACCCTGCAAGGATTAAAAGAATATGTTGCAGCAGGTGGCCGCCTGGTAGCCGACTTTCCGCTGCTGATGCTTGATAATTTCGGAAGGCTTAACAAACAGATGCCCGGGTCTGATTTCGAACAGCTGTTTGGCTTCAGCACCGCCGATTACAACCATACCTTTAACCATCCTATGTCTTTTGCAGGAAAGCACCTCGACACGCAATTCGGTGAATTAAAAATCACAGGGGCACAAATAGCCAAAACGTGGGATGATGGCTCGCCTGCAATTCTGACTCACAGTTATGGTAAAGGATCTACAGTGGTATTCAACTTTGAAGCCTCCAGGGATGCTTTCAAGCCTGGCAATGTTTTTATGGAAGATCTTTTGGCAACAATCACACTGGGTGATATCCGTCCTCCTTTTCATGCAACCAAAACGGAAAACACAATGGTTTTGCGCCGCTCTGCGCCCAAAGCAGATCATTACTTTTTTATCAATGAGGGAGATACTGAATCGGTAAGCATCTGGTCAGATGACCATGATTACAGCAACGCCATGGATGTGATCAGCAACCAGCAGGTATCCATAAAAAACAACCGGATATATATTGAGGTTCCGGCTCAATCTGGTCGTTGGATCAGAGTTGAGAAACAGTAAAGCCCGGCCAGGGAATTATGATTATCGGGAATCGACAGTTTTTTTATGATTCCGTCTGGCATATTCAGAGGGAGTCATACCAAATTGTTTGCTGAAGCACTTGCTGAAGTATTGCGGATCGTTGAAACCCACTTCATAAGTAACCTCCGAAACCGTCAGCTCATTGAGGCTCAGAAGCTGTGCAGCCCTCTTTAACCGGGTATTGCGCACAAACTCGTTAACCGATTGTCCTGTCAATGCTTCAAACTTGCGGTAGAGCACCGATCTCGACATGTTCATTTCCGAAACAAAGTTGCACACCCTGAATTCGGGGTTTCCGATATTTCGCTCTACAACATCCATGGCATTCTTGAGAAATACTTCATCAGCTGAAGTTACGGAAACCTCACTTGGTTCAAGGATACCCTCCTTACGGAAACGCTCTTTGAGATGGTGCCTGATTTCGAGAATGTTTTTTATCCGTGAATGGAGCAAATTAGGGTTGAACGGCTTGGGGATATATTCATCAGCACCGGCATCAAAGCCCTCTATGGTAAAATCATCCGAAGCTTTGGCCGTGAGCAGTATTATGGGAAGATGACTTGTGCTCATATCGTTTTTAAGCCTTTTGCACATCTCCAGTCCGTCAAGTTCAGGCATCATCACATCACTTACGATCATGTCAGGCATCAGCTTTTGAGCTTTCTCCAGTCCTTCCAGTCCGTTTACTGCTTCATGCACAACGTAAGAATTTTCCAGTGAACTCCTCATATAGCTTCTCATGTCCTGGTTATCATCCACGAAAAGCAGAACAGGCTTATCTGCAGACTCTTCAGTTTTTGCAGGCAGAGGATGCTGCTTCAGCTCGGCATGGGGTATCCCAAAAAGGCCAGGGGCATATTGATATACATAATCATCGGAGGAGGGTTGTTCCACAACAATTTCCTGGTCAAAGTATTTTTTATCAGCAGGAAATACAATGGTAAATACAGAACCACCCCCAGGACTACCGGACACCAGAATATCCCCTTTATGAAATTCAATCAGCTCTTTTGCAAGGGCAAGACCAATTCCTGTTCCGGAAATCCCGATGGTACGAATGGAAGAGTTCTTGTTTTTTACCTGGTAGAATCGGTCAAAAATTTTGGGGAGTTCTTTTTCCGGAATACCGATACCATTATCATGTATTTTAATCTGCACATGCTCTACTGTATCGCCATTCCAGGTAACGGCCAGCGGACGCTGTGCTAAATCCAGCTCAACAGAGATCCTGCCGCAGTCGGGGGTGAACTTAAAAGAGTTGGAAAGGATGTTGTAAACGATCTTCTCCATTTTTTCTTTATCAAACCATGCCATTACTTCAGGTTTGTTACTTTCAAATGTAAAGTCAATATCATGCATGCGGGCATGTTCATCAAAAACTGATTTTACATCGTTGAGAAAAACCGCAAGATCTGCTTTTACAATTTTGAGTTTCAGTTTTCCCATTTCAATTTTTCTGAACTCCATCAATTCATTTACCAGCCTCAAAAGCCGCCCGGCATTGCGCCCCATGATGTTGAGCTGTTTCCTGAGGGAGGCATCAATACTTCCCTGGGAAGACATGATCTTATCTAGGGGCCCCAGGATCAGGGTCAGAGGTGTTCGGAATTCATGGGCAATATTGGTAAAAAACCTTAGCTTGATCTGGTTGATCTCTTCAATTTTAGCCTTTTCAAGGTCTTTGATCATCAGATCGTGCTTGTATTTCTGCCGGTTTACAATGTAATTCATAGCAAAATACAGGATTACAAAAAACAAGATCACGTAAATTACATAAGCAATCCATGTTCGATAAAATGGGGGCATGATATTTATAACAACGCTTGCCCCTTCTTCATTCCATACACCATCGTTATTGGAAGCAATCACCCTGAAAACATATCTTCCCGGGCCGATATTGGTATAGGTTGCCGTACGCTGATTGCCCACATCGTTCCAGTCATCAAAACCTTCAAGCTTGTATTTGTAACTGTTTTTGGAGGTGGAGATGTAATTGATTGCGGTAAACCTGAAACTAAAAACCGACTGATAAGGTAGTGTAATCTCCCTTGTTTTCATGATATGTTTGTTAAGGGGAGAGCCCTCCTCTCCTATTTCCACCGGTTGATTAGAGAGACTGAATTCGGTGATATATACTTTGGGAGGGGTTAGGTTTTCTTTGATCCTTTCCGGGTGAAATACGTTGAACCCGTTCACCCCTCCAAAATAGACCTTACCATCGGTGCTGTAAAGTGATGCTGAATAGGCAAATTGATTGCTTTGCAAACCATCGTGAACATTATAGTTGTTAAATGTTTTATTCACCGGGTCGAAACGGGATATTCCCCTATTGGTGCTTAGCCAGAGAATCCCCTCTTCATCCTCAATGATCTGGTGGATAGCATCACTGGGCAAGCCATCGGTGGTAGTAAAACTTACCATGTTGCCACTTTCCCTGTCATACCGTATCAAACCTCCCCCCTCGGAAGCAATCCACATCATACCTTGTTCATCTTCATGAAAATCCCTGATATCATAGTCTTTGAGCCTGATATTCCGGGCTGCTTCCCCTTCTATTAAGGAAAATTCCATAGTTTCCCTGTCAAGCAACCAAACCCCTGTGCTACCTACCCAGATGTTGCCATCAGCACTTTTAAACAGGGAAATAATACGTTTAGGGTAATTAATTTCATCAGGATCTCTTTGTGCGGGAACCTGCTTAAAAGTGCGATCCTTCAGGCAAAACTTCTCAAGGCCATCCAGGGTCCCCACCCATAGATTCTGACGATCATCTTCCAGCAGTTTCCATACATTGTTACTGGCAATGGATCCTTCCACAGAAGGACTGAAGGTGTACCTGAAAAACCGGCGGGTATTTCTGTCGAACCGGTTAAGGCCACCGGCAAATGTCCCTACCCATAAGTGGCCATCAGATCCTTCGGTTATGGAGGTTACCACATTGCTGCTTATACTGTTGGGATCATCAGGATCATGCATAAAACGCTCAAAGATCCCTTTCTCCGGATCGAACAGATTTAACCCTCCCCCATCAGTCCCTACCCAAATAATACCACCACTGTCTTCATAAAAACACAACACCGATTTATGGCTTAGGGATGTAGGATCAGCTGCCCTTTGTGTATAGAAGCGAAACTCTTGCCTGTGGGGGTTTAGAATATTTACACCACCGCCAAAAGTTCCTATCCAGATAACTCCATCATTATCGCGAAAGAAGCTATACAGGGCATTTGAAGAAAGGCTTTTGGCATCGGCAATGTTATTTCGGACATAACGGAAGGTTTGATTATCCAGGTCAAAAACATTGATCCCTCCCCCATCCGTAGCAATCCAGAGCGTGTGTTCATCATACTGAAAAATATCACTGACGATATTGTTGTTTAACCCTTTTTGCCCATCGCGGTAAAAATGTTGGGTAAATTCTTTTGCATCCCTGTCAAAAAGGAACAGCCCCGCACCTTCGGTACAAACCCAGAAATTCCCCCTGTTATCCTTATAAAAAGACTTTAAGGTTTGAGGTTTCAGGCCTTTGTCGGGGTTTTCGGGGAAAGGGAAGGTGATAAATTCATTGTTTCTCCAGTCAAGCTGAGTTATGGCTGGAGAGCCTGTACCAATCCACAGTTTTCCGTCTGCATCATCCAGTACGGCTGAAACATTCCTGTCAGGAAAATTATACCTGTAAAAACGGTCTGCATCATAATCGTAACGGTTAAGCCCCCCTCCTATGGTACCGACCCACAGGTTTCCACTTTTATCTTCATAAATAGTTCTGATGTTATTGGCACTAAGTGAAAAATCGTTATCCGGGTCATGATAAAACCGGATAAAGTTATCTAAATCGCGATCATACAAGTTCAACCCCATGCTGGTCCCTATCCAGAGATTCTGCTTACTGTCTTCAAAAACACAATATATCTTATTGTTGCTGAGAGATGCTGGGTTATCCCTGTCATACTCATAGATTCGGAAATCGTACCCATCATACCTGGCAAGCCCGTCGTTGGTGGCAATCCAGGTAAATCCAAGATGATCGCGTTCAAAAGATATTACGGTATTGTTGGGCAGGCCCTGATCAATGGTGAGGTGTTCAAATAAATAATCGGATTTTTGACCAAAAGACAGGGATAATGACAATAAAAAGGCGACAGCAAAATAAGGAACTTTCATGACAGTAAAATGTGTGTTTTACAAAGGTGGCTCTTAGGCTATTATTAAAATTACCTAAACTTAATACAAATTTAATAGGTTTCTGATAGCTGCAAAATTTAAAACTGCGAATTAACATAGTGCATTTTTTCTTCAGGAATTTCATATTGCATAGAAAAAACATCAACGTTTTTAAGTGACCTAAACCGGGATCAGCAAAGCAAAGAAAAATCTGTAATTACTCATTGTATTTTGTTTTTGGTTTTCCTGAATCAAAAATATAGCAATTGCCCCAATAGAAAAAAGCTCCCGGTTTATTTGGTACAAATCACCTGCATGATTGGTACGTTTCACCACCGGGGTGCTAACCTGCCAAAGTATTTTTGTATCGTGCAGTTAACCCGTTAAAAGATATAAGCTGATCTGGAATGCAAACCCTTTCTCAATCAATCATTCATCCATAAAACCGCAAATATGCTCCCAAAACGCATCATTTATCCTTTAGCGATCCTGCTTATGGCAGCAGCCTGTTCGCAAGGCCCCAAAGACCCCGTAGACCAAAAAGTTGAGGCCCTTTTAAAACAAATGACCCTGGACGAGAAGCTGGGCCAGATGACCCAGATCTGCTTCAGCGAGATCACCCTTACCGGCGATAAAAACCTGGACATGCACCCTGAATTGTTCAGGGAGGCAGTATTAAATTATCACGTGGGTTCTTTTCTGAGTGGAACAGGGCCGGCGCAAAAGTGGGTGGATTTTGTTACAGATATGCAACGAATTGCTGTTGAAGAAACCCGTTTGGGCATCCCTTTGATCATTGGAATCGATCATGTGCATGGAGCCAATTATGTGGATGAGGGCACCATGCTTCCTCATAATATAACCCTAAGCTGCAGCTTTGATACGGATGTAATTGCCCGGGCAGCAGCCATTACCGCCAAAGAAACCGCCGATCTGGGCATGGTTTGGAATTTTGCACCCATACTTGATGTGGGAAAAAATGCATGGTGGCCCCGGCTTTATGAAACCTATGGCGAAGACCCGCTGGTGTGTGCAAAAATGGGTGCTGCTTTTGTAAAAACGTACCAGGATCCCCAATATGCTGATCCTTATCGGTTGGCAGCCTGTGCAAAACATTTTATAGGATATTCCGATCCGCGCTCCGGACATGACCGCACACCAGCCGAAATACCCGATCAGATCCTTTACGAACATCATTTGCCTCCTTTTAAAGAGGCCATTGGTGCTGGTGTAATGACGGTTATGGCCAACAGCGGAGAGGTAAACGGTGTTCCGGTGCATGTATCTTATAAGTTGCTCAACGACCTGCTGCGCAAAGAACTGGGCTTTGACGGGGTGTTGCTTACCGACATCAAGGACATTTTTAAGGTTTATGACGAGCACAGAGGGGCATTTTCTGAAAAAGATGCCACACTCCGGGCCATTGAAGCCAGTGTGGATATGAGCATGGCATGCAATGCCTTTACTTTTATTTACCTGATGAAAGAACTCATTGATGAGGGCAAGATCACCGAGGAAAGAATTGACCAATCAGTGAGAAGGATCCTGCGACTTAAATTTGACCTGGGCCTTTTCGACAACCCTTACCCCCGTTCTGACCGCCTTCACAGGCTCAATTCAGACGAACACGTGGCCGAAGCCCGGAAGCTTGCCGAAGAATCCATCGTGCTGCTGAAAAACGAGAATGATCTTTTGCCTCTTCATACTTCGGGCAAACGTATCCTTGTAACCGGCTTTGCGGCCCACTCCAAAAAGATGCTCAACGGGGCATGGACCCTCGAGTGGCTCGGTGCCGAAGAAGAGCGCCAGCCTGAAAACATGCGAACCGTTTATCAGGCCATCAGCAAAGAGTTTCCCGATGCACGTGTTTCGCTGTTCGAAACAGCTGCCGACGGAAGCATCACCTCAGAAGGCACTTTCCGCAATGCTGTGAACCAGAACGACATCATTGTGCTTACCCTGGGAGAAGAGCCCTACAGCGAATTTCGCGGCAATATTTCCGACCTTAACATGCCCCCACAGCAGAAGAGACTGGCTGAGCTGGCCGGTGCCGCGGGGAAACAGGTAATTTTTGTATTGGTACAAGGCAGACCCCGGCTCATCACCAACATTGAAAAACATGCTGATGCGATCCTTTTTGCAGGGTATCCGGGTCAGGGAGGTGCTGATGCTATTGCAGGAATCCTTTCAGGACGCGTAAACCCGGCGGGCAGGCTCTCTTTCTCCTACCCCCGTTATCCCGGAAACGTGATTCCCTATTACCATAAAGAATTCAGCAAACCACAAAACCTGTATGAATTTGGTCATGGCTTGTCCTATACCCGGTTCACCTACACCAACCTCAGGGTTAATAATACAACATTTACCACTCCCAAACAGGAGATCAGCCTGAGCTTTGATGTCAGCAATACCGGACAGCGCGAAGGAGATGAAGTGGTGCTGGCTTTCTTCCGCCAGGAACGAGGGCATATTACCCGCCCGGTGCGGCAATTGTTTTACTTTGATAAAATACATCTGCCGGCAGGCGAAAAGCAAACCATAGAGATCAGGATCAACCCCATGGAGGTATTTGCTTATCCCGATGAAAACAATCAGTTGATATTGGAAGAAGGAGAATTTACCATGATGGTCGGAGAGATGGAGCAAGTACTTACTTATCACAAAG
>SLIL01000237.1 GCA_007135645.1 Bacteroidales bacterium | reverse complement strand
AAGCACTGAGCGACTTTGTTTGCAAGCTGGGCATTAACGTACCTACCGGCAAAGATTCTCTTTCTATGACACAGAAGTATCCCGATGGCAAAAAAGTGATATCCCCGGGTACTGTTATAGTGAGTGCGGTTGCAGAAGTGGCTGATGTAAAAAGAGTGGTGGAGCCTGTGCTGATCAAAAACCTGAACACTCACCTCCTGCATATTGACTTTTCTTACGACACCTTCAAACTGGGAGGAAGCAGCTTTGCCCAGGTCATAAACCAGCTGGGCAACGAATGCCCCACGGTGGCTGAGGCCGACTATTTTGCGGATGCTTTTGATGCCGTTCAGGAACTTATCGCGCAGAACCTGGTGCTGGCAGGACATGATATCTCGGCAGGGGGACTTATTACTGCCATGCTTGAGATGTGCTTTGCCAATGACTCATGGGGGTTGAAGGCTGATCTTTCTTCCTTCGTGGAAGAGGAAGACCTCATAAAAATATTGTTCAGTGAAAGTCCGGGGGTGATCATACAGGTTGCTGACCTGAAAGCTGTGGAGGAGATCCTTGAGAAACACGATGTATCCTGGTCTATGATTGGCACCCCGGTTATGGAGCGAAAACTTACTGTTACCGGCAAAGGGGCCACCTGGGAATGGGATATTGACCGCCAGAGAGACCTGTGGTTCAAAACCTCTTTCCTGCTTGACCGCGACCAGAGCGGCGAAATGCTGGCCGAAGCCCGCTTCCGCAATTACAAAGACCAGAAACTGGAATACCGCTTTCACCCCGAATTTAAAGGGTCCTTGCAGTCCCTGGGCCTTGATCAACAGCCCGAACCCGGGAAACGAAAAGCCAGAGCTGCCATCATCCGCGAAAAAGGGGTAAACGGCGACCGTGAAATGGCCTACTCCCTCTTCCTGGCTGGCTTTGACGTGAAGGATGTACACATGACAGACCTGATCACCGGGCGTGAAACCCTTGAGGAGATTGATTTCATTGTGTTCGTGGGAGGATTTTCCAACTCCGATGTGCTGGGCTCAGCCAAAGGATGGGCCGGGGCCTTCCTGTTCAATGAAAAAGCACGCACCGCCCTTGACAAATTCTATGCCCGTGAAAATACCCTGAGCCTTGGTATCTGCAATGGATGCCAGCTCATGGTGGAGCTGGACCTCGTGTACCCGGAGCAAACCAACAAGCCCCGGATGCTGCACAACGACAGCCATAAATTTGAGTCAGGCTTTGTGAATATGGAGATCCTTCCCAACAAATCGGTAATGCTCAGTTCACTGGAAGGCACCCGATTAGGGGTATGGATTGCCCATGGTGAAGGGAAGTTTCGTTTGCCTTTACCAGAGGAGCATTACAACATTCCGGGAGTTTATGGCTACAATGCCTACCCTGCCAACCCCAATGGCAGCGACCACAATGCAGCAGCCATCTGCTCGCCCGACGGGCGGCACCTGGCCATGATGCCCCATCTGGAGCGAGCCATTTTCCCATGGCAGTGGGCACACTATCCTGCTGAAAGAAAAGGCGACGAAATAAGCCCCTGGCTTGAAGCATTTGTAAATGCCCGTAAATGGGTGGAAGAGCGAAAGTAGATCTTTTACAGTATTCCTCCCTGCATAACCCAAACGATTCTAAATGACCTCCGGATCGCAGCCAGTTACCGACCCCGACAGGCCATTGACCGAATTTCTGTTTCTCTGGTGAAAGGCATGATGTAAGTTTGCATGGTAATTATAACAATCATTCATTTAAACTTTAATTCGTTATGAAACCATTTATAGAGAAAAGAGTTCTGCTGGGCATTTTGTTCCTTTTGGCTGGTACTGTATTGTTACTGGATTATTATGACGCCATTCCCTGGGAATTACCCTCATTTGTTTTCTCATGGAAATCACTGTTGCTTTTGCTGGGATTGTATTTTCTTATTACCAGCAGAGACAAGACTACCGGTATTCTCCTGGTAGTGATCGCATCGATTTTTATTACCGGGGATATTCTTGATCTTAGATTCTGGGAGGTGGTAAGGTTGCTTATTCCTGTTATTCTGATCATCGCGGGGTTGGCCATCATTACCCGGAAAAAGCTTTTCTCCTCTTCAGAGATCAACATCCCGGAGGGCGACAATGTCAATGATTATATCAACGAAACCAATGTTTTTGCCGGAGGAGAAAAAAAGATCCGGACAAAGAATTTCAAAGGAGGTAACATAACCTCTATCTTTGGCGGAAGCGAACTGGATATGCGCCATGCCGATATGGCTCCCGGAATTAACGGCATTGATTTGCTCTGTATTTTTGGAGGTACATCCATAAAAGTACCGGAAGACTGGGAGGTGCGCATTGATGTGAATGCTATTTTTGGTGGCTTCGCTGATGAACGAAAACTGGAAAAGAAAGCCGAAGTGCTCAATCCTGAAAAAGTGTTGTATATTAAAGGGATGGTGTTGTTTGGCGGTGGCGAGATCAATACATAGTGCTTGAGATGAATACGAGTTTTCTTGCTAAGGCTAAATAAAAAAAACCGGTTTGAGCAATAATGTATTAACCATTGATGTTGAAGCAAGTTCTTAAGTATGGACAGAAGCCTGATCTTCAATAAAATTTTTCTGCGAAACTACCTGGTATTTACCACGGTAGTTTCGCTTGCTTTTTTTGCATTGTTGTATTTTTATTTCAACAAATCCCTGGTTCAGTCACTGGCGGATGCTTTTGTTTCTATTTTTCTCCTGTTTACCATGTTGCTGAGCTTTTACTTTGTTGTACGATTTGCCCGAACCGACTCCCTTAGTTCATTCCCGAGCATTCGCAACAGCGCACTGGCCGGATTGCTGCTGTTAACTGCCTGGCTTTATTCCACCCGCTATGTGCTTGAATATTTTTTCAGCAAAGATCCGGAATATATTGAGTTTTTATACAACACCCAGCTCATGAGGTTTCTGGCGGGGCTGTTTATTACCGGACTGGTCTACCTGTCATTTTACCTGGCCATTTACGAAAAAAGGGTAAAAGAAGCTATCCAGCGGGAGAGTGAACTTAACCTGCTGGTACAAAAAACCGAATTGCAGGCATTGAAGAACCAGCTCAACCCACACTTCATTTACAACAGCCTCAACTCCATCAGCGCCCTCACCATTTACAGCCCGGAGAAGGCCAGGGAAATGACCGGCCTGTTGTCCGATTTCCTGCGGATTGCCCTGCGACAGGATGCTATGCAAATGGCTGAACTGAGCCATGAACTTCAAAACATTGAATTGTACCTGAAGATCGAAAAGGTGCGATTTGAAGAAAAACTTACCTGGCAATTCAATGTTGATGAATCGCACCTAAGCTGCAAAGTTCCGGTCATGATCCTCCAACCCTTGCTGGAGAACGCGGTAAAACATGGCATACAACAAAGTCCTGTGCCCACCACCATCGAGCTTTCAACCCTTTTAATCCCAGGTGCCCTGCTGATAATTGTCAGCAATGCCTTCGACCCCACTTTCCAGCGATTTAAAGGCGAGGGGGTAGGTCTTGACAACATTCGCAACCGCCTGAGGCTGATTTACGGAAGAACCAGCCTGCTGAAGGTGGAAATTCAGGAAAACAGATTTAATGCAAGCATTGAAATCCCATTGTAACCCCAAAATAGTGTAAAAATGTACCAGAAGATCCTAGCCCTTATCATAGAAGATGAAGCCCCTGCGAGAAGGCTTTTGCAGGAGTTTTTGAAACAGTTCCCTGAAATAGAACTCCTGGATGAATGTGCCGATGGTTTTGAGGGGGCTAAAAAAATCATGGAGCTGAAGCCTGATCTGATCTTCCTGGATATCCAGATGCCACGGATCAACGGTTTTGAAATGCTCGAACTGTTGAAGGGAGAGCAGTTGCCCCTGATCATTTTCACCACGGCCTATGACGAGTTTGCCATCAAATCCTTTGAATACAACACCTGCGATTATTTGCTCAAACCCCTCAACAGGGAGCGGTTTGAAAAAGCTATAGAAAAAGCCATAAAACTCCTGAGCGAAGGCAAAAACACACCCACCCAACTGGACAACCTCATTGACCAGAATATTTCCAGGAGTAACTTTCTTGACCGGATTGTGATACGGTCGGGAAGCCAGATCCAGGTTGTGCATTGCGAAGACCTGCTATGCATTGAGGCAAGTGATGACTACGTGATCATTCATACCAAAGAGGAACAGTGGGTAAAAAAACAAACCCTGAAATTTTACGAACAAAAACTTGATCCCGGTGAGTTTGCCCGGGTGCATCGGTCATTTGTGATCAACCTTTCTGCCATTACCCGCATTGAACCCTACTCCAAAGACGCATGGATCGCCATCCTCAGCAACGGCCATAAGGTTTCCGTAAGCAAATCAGGCTATGCACACCTGAAAAAGGTGCTCAATTTTTAGCATCAGGCTGTCTGAAGCCATCCAAATCTCACTGGCATATATCTGTGACCCATGCCTTGATGTGCCATTTTTTACCAGTGATTTTTAGTCATTATAAACCTTTTAACGGACTGTGGTGTTAAACCTTAGTAATTTTTTGAATGGTGAATGATTGCCATTCCACTAAAAAAATAAAGGCTGCAGCAAATTCTACCTCATGACCCTTCAGGTTCTAAAAACAATTCTCTATTTTGATGTTTTTGACCATCCCCTTGCCAGGGATGAAATCATCAGCTATTGCTCTACCGAGGATCATAAAGAACAGGAAATTGATCTTGCCCTGAAGGAACTTATGCAAGAAAACCTTATCAGCCGTTCACATGGCTATTATTTTGTTTATGGCAAAAGCAGCAATGGGATTAACAAAAGGGAGCAGGCCAATGATCGCTACCATCAAAGATTAAAAACAGCCCGGCTATTTTCACGCCTCATTTCCTGGTTTCCCTTTGTAAGAGGGGTTTTCCTTTCCGGGTCCATTTCAAAGGGTGTAATGAAAGCAGATGATGATATTGATTATTTTATCGTTACCGAACCCGGAAGATTATGGATAGCACGTACAATGCTTATACTCTTCAAGAAATTATTCCTGCTTAACTCCTACCGCAATTTTTGCATCAACTATTTTGTGGACACCCATCATCTGCACATTCATGAGCATAACCGGTTTACAGCCACAGAAACGGTATTTCTACTGCCGGTTTTTAATAAACCACTTTATTTGCAGATGCTCAGGGAAAACGAATGGGTAAAGCATTACTACCCATGTTTTATCCAGGATCTCACGCTGTGCAGGGATGGAGAACCGTTATTAAAAAAAGGGATCGAAAAGCTGTTCAACCTCTTTGGTGAAAAACTGGATACGTATCTTTTCAGGAAATCCGATGCTTTTATACGGAGGAAGTTTTCTTATAAGGGAAAGGATGAGTTCAACAGCAATTTCAGCATAAAAAAAACAGAATTGCGTTTTCTTCCATCCCAGCAACAACATATTATTCTGGAAAAGTACCGCGAAAAGCTCAGGCAGGCCAAACAATACAAAAACATGACCTATACAAGGGCAGGATAAAAATATCCAGATCTCACCTATGGAAACATCCAATACGAATCGCAATATATGGATCTTCGGAGGGACCGGTTATATCGGAAGTGCCCTGGTAAATCATCTCGCTGCTGACAGCCGAAACCGCCTTCATTTATTGATCCATAAACGTACCCCTTACCGTTACCTGGAACCATTTACCACCATCAATTCGTCCCTTTCTGGTTTTGATCCTTTCTGGCTGGAGCGTTATCCACCCGATGTGATCTTTCATCTTGCACGGCCGGGCGCAGGGCGCAATATTACCCGTTTTATCCGTTCCAACCTTGGCCGCAGGGCCAATACCAGGATGGTCAGGATTATGAAAGGTCTTGAAAAAAAGCCGGCAGTGGTTTATGTATCCGGTTCGCTCATGTATGGCACCCGCGGGGCCGATGACCCTGCTTTTGAAGACAGCGCCTTACAGCCTGGTTCCTTCGCAGCCCATTACATTCGCAATGAACAGCCGTGGCTGCAGGCTCAGGCTGCTGGACTGCCGGATGTGCGCTTTGCACGACCCGGATGGATCGTGGGGCCGGGATCCTGGTTCAGGCAGTTTTTCTGGGAGCCTTACAAGCAAACAGGAATAGTACCCTGCTACGGAACAGGCGATCATCCCATGTCGCTCATTCACATTGAAGATTGTGCTGCCATGGTTGATGCACTGGCACTCCACGGACAAAAGGGTAGTAACCTGAATGTATTCAGTGGCCCGGTAATAACCCACAGGGAATTCTGCACCATGATGGCAGAGATACTGCACACCACTATCATGGAAGTGCCTTATGATCAAATGATAAAAAGTTACGGAAAAACAACGGCAACAGCCCTCATTTCCAGCACACCCATGGGTACGCTTTACCCCCGGGTGCATGAAAAAGCCCGGATAAAGTATCCCGGCCCCAGGGAAATACTATCGCATGTTTGCGGGCTTCTGGAAAACATATAATGCGTACTCTCCATACTTGCGTAAAGGGGTTTTATTGAGCAGCATATCAGCATTCCACATCAACCGGTGCAGCCTTCGGAGCAAACGGTTAAGCCCGTGATAATACCATGCGGGGTGCACAATGCTGTATCCCCTGGTCCTGACAAGGGCAAAACCGGCAAAAGCCCTTTTTACCTCTCCGGGACTGTAACATTTGCTGGGCAAAAAAACAGAAGGTGAATACCCACCCCAAACGGGCCTGAGGCGGGAAAAGGCAGCCCTGAAACGCAGCTTCATCAGCTCGATCAGTATGCCCGCAACATAGTACTTATTCACAAAGGAAAGTACCAAAGTGCCACCCGGACGGGTAAATCTGTGCAGGATCTCAGCAGTTTTCCCCAGATTATCCACCGTGTTGAGCGCACCAAAGAACACATAGATCATATCAAATTGTTTCTTCGGAAACAGATGTTCCAGATCTTCCACCTTCCCCTTTTCCACATCCAGGTTGTTGAGTTCCTCTGCCCGCTTTTTTTCATGAGCGATCTTTTGCATCTGACCCGAAATATCAATTCCTGCAACCTGCACATCAGGATGCGTTTTGGCAAAATGCACCAGATCGATACCGGTGCCATAGCCTATCTCAAGCATATTTTCAAAACGGTGCCGTTTCACCTCTTCCCTAAAGTCCTGGCGGATACGTTGCAGCACAAAGTTGGTCCAGTAGCGTTTGTCAAAATCTTCGGCATCCGAATCGTAGTAGGTTTCAATTTGCTGGTAATAATTCATCGTTCAGGTATTTGCAATGTGTTAACTGACAATTATTTATAGTTGACCGGGAGAGGTATTTTTTTCATGATACAAGGCCACGAGCCACGCCATGGTTCCCCAAAAGAGAAAAGCAAACTTGTCGGTAGTAAGAAAGTTGTTGAAATGAGCATGGAAGAAATAGGTGGATAAAGCAGCCATAGCAGCAATGATCAGTCTTCTGTTGGGGTGGAAACGGCTTTTTTTCATGGCAAGGTAACCCAGCCTGCCCAGGATCAGTAACCATCCCAGTAAACCTGCAAACCCCATTTCACTGAGTGCCAGCAGGTATTCCGAATGGGCTGTACCACCAGAGCCTTCAGGAGGATCCCAGAGGTTTGTTACCGTAAGATGGTTTTCCAGCGCAGGCTCCTGGTAAGGAATATAGGCAAACTGCCAGGTTCCGGGCCCGAAACCGGTAAAAGGCTTTTCCTTAAACATGCGCCAGGCGGCTATCCACCGGTTCAAACGTTCGATGTTGGAGGCATCCGTAGAAACATTGGCCACCGATTGTGTCCTTTCAAGCAAACCCGCATGACTGTCGTAAGACAATACTTCAACACGTCCTACCCTTTCCAGAACAGGTCCACGCATAAAAAACCCCAGTAAAAGGACAACAGCCAGCATACCAGCCATATACCTGAACCGAATGCCGCTAATCAACACCAGCCAAACCCCTGCAAATACAAACAGGCTGAGAAATGCGGCCCTGCTGGTACTAAATAATACAGTTGAAAAAAGTACTACTGCGAAGAAGATATGGAGCAAGCCTGTGGATTTGTTTTCTGCTTCCGGAAGACTGCCAAGCCAGAGAGCACCCACAAGAGCAGCCGAAGCTCCGAAAATGGTATGGTCATTAAAAAATGGATGAAAGACCCCTCTCATCACCACGGGGTTCCACTCCCATTGCCACAAACGGTAAATACCCCAGCATAACACCAGCAGCAAACCCAGCGAATAAAGAAAGATCATCCGTAAGAACAGTTCCGGCTTT
>SLIL01000315.1 GCA_007135645.1 Bacteroidales bacterium | reverse complement strand
TTCTTTCTTCAGAGAAAACCCCTGAAAACCAGCACCAAACGCACTCCCCCTCTTAGGGGGACGGGGGGTATAGTGACAGGAACGGGGGGGGGTATAGTGGCAAGGCCGGAGGGTATGGTGACAGAAACAGGGGGTATGGTGACAGAAACAGGGGGTATGGTGACAGAAACAGGGGGTATGGTGACAGGAACAGGAGTATTGTTGAAAAAGGGGGAACTTTCGGTCGCTCAGAGTATCCTACATAATAAAATATTCAAATCATTGCACCCTATTTCTTTCTTCAGGGAAAACCCCTCAAAACCAGCACCAAACGTACTCCCCCTCTTAGGGGGACGGGGGGTATAGCAATATAGGCCGGGGGTAGGTGTGATAGGCCGGGGGCTATGAAGACATAGGTCGGGGTATATATGATATGCGTTAGGGTGCAATACAATTTAGGTTACTGGAAACATTTCGGCCTCTATCATTTACCATAAACCAAACCAGCGGGTCCTCTATTATAAAGAGGGCCCACTGATCTGGTTCTAAAGTTTCCGGCAAACCGGAACGACTATTTCATTACTTCATTTATTCCACCTGAAGTTTTTTGCGGATCAGTTGTTCTGCAGTGATCACTTCAACGATATACAATCCCGAATAGAGACTGCTGATATCCACTGAAACTTCCGGTGAAGATACTGGTAAACTCAGCACAATTTGCCCGGAGAGGTTGATGATGCGCACCCGGCTGATCTCGTGGGGAGATTGTATGCTTACACTCTGGGATGCCGGATTGGGATAAACCTTGAATCCCTGCATATAAGCATCGTCCACAGATACATTATCTACAATCATCACTGCTGTAAGGGTAATATCATCAGCAGGCATAGAATACTGGAAAGTAACGTTGTTGGAAAGCGTGTTGCCAAAAGGATCCTTCCAGTAAGAAAAAATATAACCTTCATGAGGTGTTGCTGTGATCTCAACCATGGTTCCGGAATGGTAGGAGCCACCACCTGTGAATGAAGCACTGTTTTCCGGGTCTGAGGCCAGGGTGAGAATATACATCGGTATTTCAGAAAAGCTGGCTGTAACAGAAACATCACCTTCAATGGTAACCGTTACCGTTGCCTGGTCTGAGGTTACATCGCCAGTCCAGTTGTCGAACTGCCATCCATCGGCAGCCAGGGCATCCAGGTTCACCTCTGTGCCAAATTCAAGAGTAAGGGGTGCTGTATAGGGCTGTCCTGCAACATGCACATTTCCTTCACCGTTGACCTCTGTTGTCAGCGTGTATGTGTTAAGGGCAAATTCAGCTGTCACTTCAATATCTTCCGTAACATTTTCATCGGTTCTGGGATTATCGGCAATACCGTCGCTCCATTGGCTGAAATGATAGTTTGCATCGGGTACTGCGGTAACCGGGGTTCCGTCCTGGCCGTGGTCAACGGTCTGATCCGTTTCTCCCTCAAGAGACCCACCTGTATCGGCAAGATAAGTAAGTGTATATGTATATATTGCAAATTCAGCAGTTACGGTAATATCTTCAGTTACATTCTGATCAATCCGTGGATTATCTGTATTGCCGTCGCTCCACTGAACAAAGTAATAATTATCGTCGGGCACAGCAGTTACAGGTGTTCCATCCAGGGTGATCTGGACTGTTTGGGTGGTCTCCCCTTCCAGGGATCCGTTTTCACCAGCAAGGTAGGTGAGCGTAAAGAAAACGATCTCACCGAAGTTGGCTGTTAGGGTTACTTCTTTCGAAGGCATGGTAAAATCAAAGGAAGCCTCTTCACTTACCACATTGTCTTCTTCATCAGTCCAGTTTACAAAATAGAAGTCTTCTTCAGGAACGGCTGTAAGAAGGACCGTTTCACCAGGGAAGTATTCACCACCGCCACTAACAGTGCCTCCTTCAACAGGGTCAGCAACAACGGTAAGCAGATAGGGTTGATCTTCAAAAAGGGTAACTTCAATTACAATATCTTCTTCAATAACCTCAAAAGAACCTTCGGCTGGTAAATAGCCTACTTTGTTTACAACATAATCATATTCAGCCGAGGGCAACTCAATTGAAAACTGCCCGTTTTCGTCCGTATAATAGAATATTTCTTCTTCCGGAGTGAGGAAAGCCTGCAAATTCCACATGCCATTGATCCCATAGTCAGACAGCTTAACCCAGCTGCCTCCCATGGAAAGCAAATTTCCAAAACCATCAGGCTCAGACTGATCGTCCACACCTGCAGGAAACAGGCCAGCTCCCGGATCATTCACCTGGTAACCGACCCAGAGTTCAAGGCTGGTTTCAATAGAAATGGGTTCAGGGAAGGTAAATTCTACCCATGATTCTTCCTGAAACTCGTCAACCGGTTCATCAGCCAGCAGCATCAGGCTTTCTGCTGATGTTCCCTGCCAGACTTTTGCCCTGATTGCCAATGGCAAATGATTGATGTAAAATCTGAGTTTGCTGATCTCCATTCCTTCAAATTCTTCAAGATCTTCAGGCTCCCAACGGACTGCCACATCAAATAATCCTCCGCTGCCTAAACCAACAGAACTCGCGTTTACTCCGGTATCGTAATGAATCCATATACCTTCTTCAGCATTTTGCTTTGATGGTGCAGCAGTGCCTGAAGATTCTACCGAAGCAATTGAATTCAGATGATCATTCAGATCAATATCCGAATGGTTCTGAGGTTGAATTCCATTAAGATGAACAGGGGGAAGCAATAATTTTGACTGCTGATTCAGGGATATTGCTGCATCAGGTATAGGATTGTCCTCCTCATCAGTTACATTGAAAGTAATGGTGTAAACCGGCAAACTTCCACCCATAAAATCAAACGAAACGGTTTTATTTACCAGGTTACGGCTGATATTGGTGATGGGTTTTTCGGTATTATTTCCTGCCCATGACTGGGAGCTGGGTACTGAAGTATCCGTAAATTCTGTTTTCCCCCCAAGGCCGGTCCAGGCGGCGCTGGAATGGTTAATATTGCCATAGGATGCTGGATTGCTGTTGGGGTCGGAGGTGGCATTGGCGGCCACCGGATACATCTTCTGGGGATGGGTTTGATTGACTGAATTACTGTTAGAAGCATTCATTACATCAGGATGCACATGGTAAATGATCATTCCACTTCCGGGGATATGAGCATCAAACAGATGCTTTTCCCTGTTTTCAAGTAAAAAGTATTCATTGGTAGTGGTTGTATTGATGCGATAAAAGGAATCATCATACTCGGCGGCATTATTGAGAACCAGATGATCAGGACTGTTGATAATGGTAGCCGAAGCCCAGTTATAAAAATAAACCTTTGTAAATCCATTGTGGTGGGCTGGTGTGGCACCTCCATTGTTCCAGGTTCCGCTGGCCATAAGGTCCCAGTTCCCTGTTCCTGCAAATGCACCTCCGGTATTGCCGTCGGTATCATAAAAGTCAGGTGCACCCAGTGTATGACCAAACTCATGGGCTACAACCCCAATACGGGTAATATTGGAGCCAGAGTTTCCCCTAAGCTCAGGGGAACAGGCATACCGGAAAATAAGTGTACCATCAAGCTCTATGGCAGGCCAAACAGCCCAGGCATGCGACCAGATGGTATTAGGGCCACCTCCTGCTTCCTGCCCATATCCGGCAAAGATCATGTACAGGCCATCCACATAGCCATTACCGGTAACATCATAATCAGCATAGTTAACATCATCATCTGCAAGATGAACTCCTTCAGCAACCAGCAACCTGGCATCGGCCGCGTAATGCGACATGTTATGTTCAGCTGTATAAGGGCCAAACACATCTACCGTTACATCCAGCAATCCGTATGAGTTTTCAAGGTAAAATTCCCTGAAGCTACCGGTAGCACCGTCAACGGTATAATTCATCTGGTTGAAAAGTGCATCAAACTCAGCCTGTGTTTTCACAAACTGCCTGTCGGGGGTTTGCATCAGCAAACAAAGTACGGTTTGTTCACCTGTAGTAGGGAAACTTTTTGCAGCCTTATTTTCTTTTAATTCCCAAACCTGCTTCAACATTTTTACCTGGTCAGCACTAAAAAACAAGCCTTTTTCCAGTGTTTTAATAAAATCTTCTTCACTCTTGCTGCGGTAGTCTATAGGAGAAACAGCAATCCCGGAAAATACCAGGTCACCATCACTATTGTGCACAGCATACTGATACTCTCCTTCTTTTGTTACCAGGATGGTATATCCGTCAAGGGTTTCTGCCCAGTTTACCTTTTCGTCTCCTTTGAGCTGGATCGTGATCAGGGTGCCATCGGGCTGTTTGAATTCAATGGGATGGGGGTAAGCAGGAACAGCATGACTATTCCTGTTAAAACTAATTGTAAAAATCAGTGAACATGATAAAAAATAAAGTAAAAATCTCTTCATAATTGGTAATGATTTAGAGGTGATAGTTTGATTCTTGTTTGGAAAGATTGATTTCTATAACGGGTACAAACATAATTCTTTTTTGAAGAAAGGCGGCCAGGTCAATTACTTAAAAAAGACAGGTAAAAACTCCCTTTCCCTTAAATTTTACAGCAATTATTTTATTCGCAGCCATCCTGAGAGCTGCATCTTGATTTCTATTTTTAAAAACGGGCTACCATAAATGCAGGTAGCCCGATAAATTATTTTGAAATGAGTGCTAAAACATACTAATGAACAATTTGCAGTTTAACGACCCGGTTTTCGTGGCCATTAAGCAATCTGACAAAGTAAATCCCGGCCTCAAGATCCGCCACATTGAACCTGTATTCATGATCATTGATTTGGTTCTGGCTGTAAACAACCCTGCCATTCAAATCAACAATGCTTATTTCCTGCAGCTGTGAGTTTTCTGAGAATACGGTAACAATTCCGCTTGCAGGATTGGGAAATAACTGTAATCCGTTCCCTGCCAACTCTTCAACATTAGTCCCATCGGCAACCAGAATCACTTCAATGGTAAGATTATCTTCTACAATTTCAAAACTGCCATTGTAAAGGAAGAAATGTTCAGCCGTTACCGAAAAATCATAGGATCCGGCAAATAAATGCTCAATCTGATAATTTCCTTCGGGGTAAGTTTCGTCGCCAATGGTAAGTACAGCGTTTTCCACATCACGACCCCATTGGTCTGCTATCACAAAGTTTGCCTGGTAAACAGCTGCAAGAACAGGGGTTACCAGCAGGTCCTTGTCTTCAATTTCAATTATTCCTTCCTCCATGGCATACCCTTCAGCTTCCACCCGGTAATTATAAGTGCCGTTGATCAGTTCCGTCTGGATACCCTGCATCATTTCATCTTCAATAAAGATCTTGGCATTATGAAGCTGGTTGCCATGGCTATCTCTCACAAGGAATGTAGTTTGCCATGTGCGGGTAAGCTCAACCAGCACTACATTTTCCTCTTCAGTAACTTCAAAAGCTTGCTCTTCAAGGGTAAGGTGCCTGGGGGCAGAAACGGTGTAGTGATGCGTCCCCTCTGGAAGGAAGATATTTGTTTCACCATTTTCATCGGTTTGACTTATCATATTGGAAACCATAATCTGTGCATCTTCAACCACCTCGCCCAGGTTGTTGGTAACCTTAAAGGTAACCTCCTGCTGAGAAAGCTCATAATGGACAATCACTTTCCAGGTATTATTGGGAACAAAGGCATATTGGGTATTTGAACCCGAACCTCCCCAGGTACGGAATACATGCAGTTCAAATTCTATATCCCCACCGCCTTCCACATTGTTGGCAATGGCAAGACCTGTGCGGTCATAATCTACTGTACCACCTGAGCTTGTTCCGGGCCCGGAAGCAAGTGACACTTCTGACACTCCCCCTTCAGAAACACAGCGAAGTATCGACCGCTGTTCGCTTACCCAGGCCCCTGAAGCAGAAGTGATCTGGTAGTGTACATCAACACCTGTGATCACGGCACCATAAGGTATGCTTACCGTAAGCAATCCGGGTTCCTGTGCCTGACTGGAGGCATTGGGAGCCGAATTGAAAGTGGATGGTATATCTCCTTCTGAATAAACCGGTGCCTCTCCAACAACCACTTCCTGGGTTTCCGAATACTCGTATAGTCCTGATGTGACCAGATAATTCAATTCTACCGCGGTTTCCAGGGGCGTATTAATTGAGGCCGATACCATAACAGTTACCTCTGCCGACTCTCCGGCATCCAATGCTGGCAGATCAATTGTTTCCTGTTGATGAATGGTTAGCCATGGGTTTTCCGAACTGACCTGGAATTGAATATCTTCCGTGGGCAGCTGACCGGCGTTTTTCACTTCAATGATCAGATGGGCAGTTTCACCAGGATCAAGGATACCACTGTTATTACCTGTCTGGCTGTCATCAACCGTTAAGCCGGGAAAAATTATATTCTGTGAATAAGCCGTAACGGTAAACCGACTTCTCCATTCTATCTCCGGTTGTGAGGGTGACAGCGCTGTTAAGTTGAATTCAATCTCATAATTGCCGGGAATGATCTCTGAAACTTCAAAAGCAAAAATGTTTGAAAAGTCAATGGTGTCACCGGGATTAAAATCTCCCAGATCGGCAGTGTTGGTGGTAAAAGTGATATATTCAGAGACCGAAGCAATTGTTGCAGTAACACTGGTGATGGTATCTTCTGATGGATTGTCGAAGGTAAGCGATAATTGAATGGCCTCTGCCGGGTTTACCTTTCCATCATTGTTTCCCTGGGAATCGTCTATACTATGCCCCAGGTAGCGTATCCCCATAAAGGGTGTTGCTTCAAATGCAGCCAGTGCATCAATACGTCCGCTGCCAAAAGTATTGCTTTTAGTAGTAGAAAGTGCTATGGCTGTTTCTTCCAGTATCTGGCTGATATCCTGGGGAGTAATGTTGGGGTTTTTCTGGATCATAAGCGCCATAAGGCCTGCAACTGCCGGAGCTGCCATTGAGGTACCGCTCATTGTGGTATAGCCACTGTTGCCTGAATTATTAAGCGAAAGGATGTTGCTTCCCGGAGCCACTACATCGGGAATAATAAGCCCGGTGCCGGGGTTATAGGCATAATCGTTAAAAGGAGCGATGTGCTGCCAGGTAACAGGTCCTTTGCTGGAAAAGTTGGAAATGGCATCTGTACTGGTTGTGGAGCCCACTGTTACCACCGCAGAATTTCCGCCTGTGGCTACCTGATCAGGGTGAGTCCATGGAGCAGGGCAGTCACCGGGCGTCCTGATATTGGACGGTGGTGGCTGACCTCCCCAGTTTCCTTCGTTTCCTGCAGCAACTGCTGCAATAACACCAGCATTCATGGCATTTTCCATGGCAATACGCCAGGCTGCCCGGTCAGGGCCCCATGAATGCTGCCATCCCAGCGAGAGGCTCATAACATGTGCACCATAATCTACCGAAAACTGGATCGCGGCCCAAACACCTGCTTCTGTGCCACCGCCTGAGTCGCCCAGCACTTTAAGTGCCATAATGGTGGCTCCCGGTGCTACTCCTGTAATGGTACCTGCAGTACCATTTCCGGCAACCGTACCTGCACAATGCGTTCCATGGCCGTGTACATCATTGGTATTTAAATTGTTATTTACAAAATTGTATCCATGATTGGGGTAATCGGGATGCTCCCACATGCGTCCTGCCAGGTCCAGGTGGGAACCATTAACACCGGTATCCAGCACTGCTACTACAACATCTTCGCCATCAAAACCTTCCTCCCATACTTCGGGGGCATTTACCAGGCTGATATTCCAGGCAATGTTCTGCTTATCTCCCAGCTTATCGGCGGGCAGAGCTTTGGGTTCAGGATCAATCACCTGCCTCACTTTATCATAATCTATACGAGCAATGCCGGGCATCTCCGCAAGTTGTTCGATTACGGATGGCGTTGCATAACAATTGATCAGATTTACGATCCACAAAGGCATAATATCGGTTACCTCAAGGCTTTTTTCCTGAGATGACAAAAAGGCCAGCATATCTTTCTGGGTTTCATCGGCAAAGCTCCTGAGCTCCTGAACTACAATAGCTCTTCTGGCTTCCCGGGTTGTGGTGCCGGTTATTTTAGAGGCAAGCTCTTCTCTGTTGTATTGTTCTTCAAGCCGGATATTGATCCGGATCTTCTCATCTGATTTGGCATTTCCCAGGCGCATCTGTAAATTCGGAGTAAGAATTTCACCTCCAAATACAGGGATAGCCACTAAGAATGCGAAAACCGTACTTAGTAAAAAATTTGTATAAAAACGCATGTTTGATTGGATTGGATTAATAATTTGAAGTAAAAAGGATATAAACTTAAACTGTATGGTAAGAAATATGTTTAATAAAGAGTGGTTTTGGTTA
>SLIL01000020.1 GCA_007135645.1 Bacteroidales bacterium | reverse complement strand
CAACATGCCCAATGGCCCAGTTCTGAGCGGTTGGTGGTTGTTCTACAGCCAATACACCTCCTGTATTCCAGGCCACATAATTGGCACCTGCCCACCCATGCCCTGAACCATAGCGCAGGCGGTTCATCATACTGATCATGTCATCAACATTGTCAAAAAGCCCGCCTGTTGACCACCGGTGATGGGGCGCACTCCATGTAAGGCTTTGTTCTGCATAACTGTTCAGAAACACATTGGGCCCGGTTACCCTGGCACCCACAAAATAGGCATGGCGGTTATTGATGGCATAACAATCCTTCACCAGGCCATACTGCCCATCGAAATGAAAACCATAACGCCCTGTATAAACTCCGGTTTCAAAGAAGGTTCTTCCTGAGGGATCGTAACCCTCACCGGCATAAAACTCCCGGTCAGCGATCAAATTTGAAGATCCCTCAATGGTAACAGCCAGGCTGCCTCTTCCGGTTTGAACTGCCGACCTGCCGTAGAAATGTTCCAGGGTAAGGTTGCGGGCCCATCCATCGCGAATATTATCAAGAGCAAGAAACATATCAGCATGCCTGGTATCATCCACGCCATGCTCATTTATTTGCCAGAAAGAGATCGCGCGCAGGTTCTCCACTCCTGAATTAGTAATCCTTCCCGTATCACTGTATTTGTATATTCTTCCACCGCCCCACTGTTTTTCAATGGCATTTACTATGGATGAACTTATCGTAATACGATTTCCATCAATGGCTGTAATCACATGTTCGAACTGAAGGTCAAATGGCTCCCATTGATGGATCGGACTGCCATCTGGCCGATCCGGGATGGAATTCATTCCTATTTCGCTGATCCAGGATAGATTACCCCGCCGCTCTACAATGATGCTGTCGCCAACATTAAAACGGCTGACATTTCTTACGGTAAAAGAATTGGTTCCCACCGGAACATAGTTATCAATAATCTCTGTTGCAGTGTCCATAGCCCCGACCGCTCCTTCATTGCCTTCCACTCTGATGACCCAGCGCATCTCACTACCTGTGGCGATCAGAATGGTTGCATCCTTGCCGGAAAGAAACTCTCTGAGTTTTTTGAGGGTAAGATCCTCTGCCGGATCGAGCCATAGGTCTTTGAAATCGCCTTGTCCTTCTCCACGAAGCACCACACCGCTGGCATTAATATGGAGGGTGCCTTCTATTTTATAGATACCTTTTTTGAGTAGAAGGGCACCACGGAATCCCTCGTCATTCAGTGGCATGGACGAAACAGTATTGATGGCGGCCTGAATTCTTTCGGTATCATCTCCATCCTGAGGCTCCAGCTCCAGAATTACAGGGATGTTGGGAATATCCATTCCATTGCGATAGCCCACACGCGAAAAGTCAGGGATGCGGTTTCCCCGGTAGTCAGGAGTATAAACAAGTCTGCCATCCTTTCCCGGATGTACAACAACGCTATGATTGGAGGGCAACTGGCCGACATCCATAACTGTAAAATAATATGCATCCCGGAAGACCAGGCCTTTATCGTCAAACTGATCAATCCGGATCGAATACCTGCCTTCATCGGGTGTTCCAGGGAAAGTAACCGTGATTGTCTCGCCAGCCTGTAAAATGCCGGGAGTTGCTTCCTCAACAACTGCTTCGGATTCTTCCGACACAATCCTTATCCGAAGGTCACCTGCATGCACCACAGAGACTTCAAGGGTTGGGTAGGCTTCGCCAGGTGCAATAATAGCCGGATACCCAAGACGAATATCCATGGTGGGATGGCTTAGGTCTGCACTTATCGGGGCTTCAGACTGAAAGTAAACTGAACTGCTATGGCTATTGTCTTTTGCAAAAGACGTTTTGGAAATCCACTTTGGAATTTTTCCGCTTCCAACAGCAATGGAAGAAATAAGAACTAATATCAGTAGGGGTTTTAAGAGGTTCATTATGCTTTTTTTAAGGCCTGGAATGGCAGAAATATAGTTTAGAAATATTAGAATTATTGATTATAAATGCTTGTTAACCTTATTTCTGGATGAATCCGCTAAGCTCATCCATGGTATAAAATCTCATGTTGTTTTTGGTGACAAATTCGCAGATCTCGATCAAGGTTTTGTAATCGGTTTCGTTCCTGTACTGATGATCCGGAACGGTCTTATGCCCAAAAATGATGAGTATTTTGTTGTTGTCCTTTGCATACTGTAATGCAGAAAGCACATAGTCGAGGTCAAAATCGACCCGCTGACTGTCAATGCCCAGACCATATACAACGCCATTGTTATCGAAGAATGCCCTTAAAGATTCCAGATCAGGCGCAGCCCTCGTGGTGCCGCGCAGAATATCAAACCGGTCAAGTAACAGGGTATCAATGGATGGATCCCTGTTTCCATAGGGGTAGGCAAATGTGGTGGGGAAGAAGTTGTTTGCATGCATCATCTCCATCATGGGGTTGATCTCATAGTCGAGATATGCCTGCACCCCGTTTTCTGCTATATGATCTACGGCGCGGATATGGTGAAACCCATGGGCAGCAATTTCATGGCCTTCCTTTTGTAATGTGTGCAGTTTTTCAATTTCTTCATCACTGAGCCTGTAAAATCTGGATATGTAAAACGTAGCTTTCCAGTCATATTTCCTGAAAAACTCATTTGCTTCGAACCATTCGCTGATATACAGATCATCAAATGAAATGGCCACTCCGGGTTGGGTTTTTGTCTCATTGTTTTCAGCAAGAACTGTCGAACCACTGGCCATAAGTATCATTACAGTTATTAAGATTGCTTTTGGTTTTCTCATTGTAGTATCTTCGTTTCAATTAAAACCTGAACTTATTTCTTGCTATTTGATCACGGTTCATAAAATATCAACTGAATATCCATCTTGAATCACCATCAAAGGGTGATTCGGGCTGGACAACTTCATCCAGTGAACGGTCAAATTCAAGCTTAATGACCATCACGGTGTTGGACAACTCCTCCACAGGTAGATTTTTGAGGTTCAGGTAGGCTTTTTGCTCCCTGTGGTCAGATGGGTTCATCCTTACTGCAAAGTCAATGTTTCTGCCATCATTTAACAACGTTGCCTTAACAGGGGCGGTATTTACCGGGGTCAGCTTTACCACATTTCCCGGAAGTTCGGTGTTGATATGCACGTACAGTGTATTACCACGGCTGGTGAGCATAATCCTGCGATTGGTGGTCATTGGGGAGGCGGGAGTGACATTTTCCAGAGATTCTTTTACGGAATTATACCAGGCTCCGATCCTTTCCAGGATGGCCAGACTTTCTGCGGGCAATGTTCCATCTGCCATTGGCCCCACGTTGAGCAGATAATTGGCATCCCTGACCAGGAAGCGGTCAATGCTTCGCATCAGGTGGCGGTCGGTGTAAAAATCCTCATCTTTTCGGTACCCCCAGCTTTCCATTCCAACTGACTGGCATGCCTCTGTGGGCCTGTCGAAAGATAAGGAGGTATCGGCCTGGTATTCCCGTTCCGGGGTACCAAAATCACCATCATCAAATCCACGGTTATTGATCACGGCATCGGGCTGCAATCGCCTGATCATTTCGTTCACAGATGTGTCCCTGTAGGCCGGGCGATTGATATCCCACCAAAAACCGTGGATTTTACCATAGTTGGTGCATAATTCGATGACCTGGTTTTTTACAAATTCGAAATACTTGTACCAATCGGGGCTATCCTGGGGTTGTGGCTGGAGCTCGTGTGCCCTTCCCTGGTTCGGGTAGTTGGGGTGGTTCCAGTCGGCTATCGAATAATAAAGTGAGATTGGGATGTCCCGCTTCTGGCAGGCCCCTGTGAGCATGCCAATAATATCCTTCCCATAAGGGGAATTCATGGTATTGAAATCAGTGTATTTCGTGTCCCACAGACAAAATCCATCATGGTGCTTGGTGGTAACCGTCAGGTATTTCATGCCGGATTCCTGAAGGATATCGAGCCATTGTTCGGGGTTGAATTTTACCGGGTTCCACAAGTCCTTCAGTTTGACATATTTATCCCTTTCGATGCGGCCCCGCCACTGATGCTGCTCATGCCAGGCCGGGATGGAATACAATCCCCAGTGGATGAACATGCCGTAGCGTTTTTCAAAGAACCAATCGCGGCCATCTCCGAAACGTTTGATCCGGCTGCCGGTTGCGGGGTCAGAGCTGCCATCAAGGAACCCTTCTGAACGGGCAATCAGAGGGTTGAGGACTGCGGATAAAGAGAGGCCTGAAGCTGTTTGAAGGAAGTTACGACGGTTCATAGGGTTTTAATTTATTGAAACGTTGATTTTTAATTAATCGATGATGTCAGCGCTACGCGCCTTATTTTGGTTGTTTTTCGCGTTTTTTTACCATAATTTCGGCGCTATGCGCCTGGGTTGTGTTGGTATTCGGTTTCTATCATAATTTCGGCGCTATGCGGCTTTGGGTTTGGGTGTTTTGGTTTTAGTTGCAGGGTACGATTGGGACTTGGGGGACAGCCGAGCTGGAAAATTTAATTGCTGACAAAAAACCCCAATTACCCCTACTCAATCCCGTATCATGTAGCCCGTAGCTTTGTAGTCATCTATCAGCTGGTGCATAGCGCGGACTCTTTCGGGATATTGCTCAAAGAGGTTTACGCGCTGGCCGGGATCATCTTTCAGGTTGAAGAGTAATCCATCGGTTTCAAAGTCGGTATAGCCTCTCAAATCCTTGAAGAATTGTGGCATAATCCGGTGCTCGCCTGAATTGGTATCCATATACAGCCAGTCGCCGTGCCTTACAGCCCATCTGCTGGCATAGGTGTTGTGTATCAATATTTCCCTTTCGGGGAAAGTATATTCTTCACCCAGCAATGTGGGCAGGAAATTGTAACTGTCGGGTGCTGACCCTTCGGGTAGCGAAATTCCGATAGTTTCTGCCAAAGTAGCCATATAATCTATTTGTGATACCAGCTTGTCCGAAACAGCTCCCGGCTCAATGCGCCCCGGCCATTTCATGATCATAGGTACACGATGGCCACCTTCCCAGATATCCACTTTTACTCCCCGAAGATCACCCATACTGAAGTGGTCGTAGGTTACGGCCCTTTGATAGGCAAAACGTTCAGGGCCGTTGTCTGAGCTGAAAATTACGATGGTATTGTCCTCAAAGCCATTTTCCTTAAGTGCATTGAGTATCTGGCCCACTACCCAGTCGGTCTGGTAAACAAAATCACCGTATCCTCCCGCTTCTGATTTTCCAATAAATTCCTCATTGGGGATAATGGGTGTGTGAGGCGAGGTAAACGAAAAATAGAGGAAAAAGGGTTGGTCTTTACTTTGATTATCAATCCATTCCACGGCCTTTTCGGTCATGGTGGGCAGTACCTTGTAGGGATTCCAACCCTTCACCCTTGGGCCGGGGCGAAATTCCCAGGCTTCTTCTGCTGTTTCAAATCCGATATTATCAGGAAGCATGACTTCTGTCGGCGCTTCCAGCACCCTGTCGTTTTCAATCCACGCGTACGGCGGAAAATTGATGGTGCCATCGCCAAAGTAATAATCAAAACCCCGATCCACAGGGCCCCCGGTGATGGGCTTACTCCAGTCAATATCCTGTGGCTGTACTACCGTATGGGGGCGGTTAAATAGTATGGCTTCCATAGAGGGTTCGTTTATATACTCCCAGTTCCATCCCAGGTGCCATTTGCCTATCATTCCTGTGGAATATCCGTTGTCCTTCAATACCTGGGGTAGTGTGATATCGGAATCATTGAAAAACGGCCCGCCAAAAGAACCAATAATACTATGCTGCCTGCGCCAGTGATAGGTACCCGTAAGCAGGGCATAACGGCTTGGGGAACAAACCCCGGATGAACTATGGGCATCGGTAAAGCGCATTCCGTCGCGGGCAAGCTGGTCAAGATAGGGTGTGGGGATTTTTGAATCCGGATTTTGAATGTTCAGGTCACCGTAGCCCATATCATCGGCATACAGGATCACTATGTTTGGCCGGGTTTGTTCTTTTTCGGGGCTGCATGCACCAGAAAACAGCAAGAGGCAAGAGATGCCAAGGTTTTGTTTTGAAAGGAGATTTTGCATTTTGTTTTGATGTTTTGCTGCTTCTTTTTTTTTAACCCCGGGTTGCTACCCGGGGCTATTCACATTTAAGCCTTTCAGGCTTAAAACACCCTACTTACTTACCACTTACTGCCCACTAATTTCTTAGTCTGAACCGATACGTCTTCCCTGCCTCCGTTTGAAAATCAAAAATATTACCGGGATCGGGGCTTAGTTCGGGTAGCTGGTTGCGGGCATTATTTACAAAAGGTACCTGATCAGGTGCTGCCAGTAAGGGGTTTGGGTTTTCACCTGAAGCAGGTTCTAACCGGGCGTCCCTGCTGGTAAGCGGTTCGTTTACCTTAATCCGGCAGTTTCCACCCAGCCTTGAATGGATCACCAGCGATTCAACGGATCCATTATCCCATTTCATATCAATGACGAAACCTCCACGGGCCACCAGCCCCTTTACTTCTCCGCTGCTTAATTCATCAGGCAATGCCGGGAGTAGTTGAATATATCCTTCGTGGCTTTGGACAAGCAATTCGGCAATGCCGGAAGCACCTCCAAAATTCCCATCAAGCTGAACCTCGCCATGGGCGTTGGTGAATAAATTGGCACCTGTGCCGTCACGTCCGCTGTCTTCTTTTTTGCGGCCCACGTAAGTAAGCCCGCTTTTAAACATTTCGTAGGCCTTATTGCCATCTTTTAATCTTGCCCACCAGTTCATCTTCCATGCCATTGACCAGCCTGTGCTGAAATCGCCCCGGTGGATCAGGGTTTGTGTGGCCGCTTTTGCCAGTTCAGGGGTATGCCCCGGCGTTATCTGGTTTCCCGGATGCAGGCTGTACAAATGGGATATATGCCTGTGGGTATCGTCCGGATCATCCCAGTCCATGTACCACTCCTGCAACTGCCCCAACCTGCCGATATGGAAAGGGTAGAGGCGGGGAATGGCGTTTTCTATCTTTTCCGTGAAAGCATCCCTGATCCCTAAGAATCCTGCAGCCTGCAATATGCTTGAAAAAGACTCGCGAATCAGTGACATGTCCATGGTGGATGCCATTGATATAGCTATTTGCTCCCCATCGAGGTTAAAACTGTTTTCCGGCGAGGTGGATGGATTGGTTACCAGGTAACCGTTTTCATCTTCTATCATCCAGTTGAGCAAAAATTCAGCTGACCCTTTCATTAACGGCCAGGCCTTTTCTGCAAGAAATTCAGTATCCCCGCTATGCAGAAAGTGTTCCCACAGGTGCATGGTAAACCATACCCCTCCCATGGGCCATGCCGACCAGCGGGGCGTTCCCATGTGGTCCCAGTCCTCGCCGCCGGTAGGTGTGGTTTTTGCCCAGATATCGGTGTTGTGGTGAGCAAGCCACCCGGAGGGAATGCCGTAATTGGTTTTTGCTGTATAAGCACCGCTAACCGAAAGCCCTTCCATGAAATCAAAAAGGGAGTGATGCAGTTCTGCCAGGTTGGTGACCTCAGCAGGCCAGTAATTCATCTGGGTGTTGATGTTGATGGTGTAATTGCTTCCCCATGGTGGCTGCACGAAGGGGTTCCAAATACCCTGCAGATTGGAAGGGGGGGTACCCACGCGGGCAGATGAGATCATCAGATAGCGGCCATATTGAAAATAGAGTGTTGCCAGGCCGTTATCCTGATGCCCGGCATTGGCTCTCAGTAACCGCTCATCTGTGGGGAGGTCCTTCTGTTGTGGGCCAAGATCCAGCTCTACCCTGTTAAAAAACCCGCTGTAATCTGCCAGATGCCTGTTGAAAAGTGTTGCATAATCATATTGCGATGCAGCTCTAAGTTTTTCCTGTGCTATGGGTGAAGGATCGACACCATCAAAAGCCGGGGAGCGGTCAAACCCGTTGAAGCTGGTTGCACCAGAAACCAACAAGACAACTTCGTCTGCATCTGTTACCCCTATGGAATTATCCTGTGGGTTTAGCTGGCCCCCATTGGTCATAATTTTCAGGTGAATTTCAAAGGTCATCCCTTCACCGTCGGTTTCATAAACAACCTGTTTCGGTTCATGCGCCCTGTGGGCTACATAGGTGGGTGCTTTACCTTCCAGGATCATATAGTCGGGAGCTACCACCCTGATATTGTATTGCAATTTTGAGTGAAGCTGTGCATCAAAGGTGATCCTGCCTTTTTCGGATGCAGTAAGTTTTACAACAAGCACCTGATCCGGATGGCTTACAAAGGATTCTCTTTTATAATTTACGCCATCTATTCCGAAGCTGACGGTTGAAAGTGCATTGCGCAAGTCGAGGCTGCGCCGGTAATTGTCTGGTATCTCAT
>SLIL01000071.1 GCA_007135645.1 Bacteroidales bacterium | reverse complement strand
CCGTTACGGATCATTTGCTGGGATTTTTTTACCATGGCAGTACCTGAAGCGATGGTTTCCAGGCAACCGATTTTACCACAATAGCATAATTCTCCTTCCGGATCCATTTGAATATGCCCAAATTCACCGGAAAAACCGGAATTGCCATGGTATATTTCGCCATTAATGATAATTCCCAAACCAATTCCTGATCCAATGTTTATCAACAATACATTGGATTTCTCTTTGGCCAGACCAAACCAGGATTCACCAAGAGCCATAGCTTTGGTATCATGCTCAATATAGACAGGTTTTTTGAAAATATCCCTGAAGACATCTTCCAGTGGTTTGTCTTTAAACTGGGGGTAGCTGAGGCTGATCCCTCTTTTAATATCAATAAGCCCTGTGAGAGTTATCCCATAGCCAATTACAGATTTTTGTTCAAGGGTATATTTTTTAAGTAAACTATCGCTTTCCTTCTTGAGAAATGTAAAAATGTCATCACCGGTATCTATACCAGTATTCAGTTCCACTATTTCAGTTACTGGTTCATTGCGAAGGTTAAAAATACCTATACGGGTGTATTTTCGGCTTAACTCGATGCTGACAATAAATCCAGCCTCAGGATTTAAACCGTAAAGGGAAGGTTTTCTGCCGCCTTTGGATTCTCCTATGCCAAAATTTTTCACCAGGCCTTTATCGGATAGTTCATTCATTATATTGGCCATGGATGGAATGCTGTTGTTGGTAGCATCGCATAATTCGGCAATGGTTTTTAAGCCTTCTTTGTAAAAAATATCAATTACTTGCCTGGTAAGCAACGTCTTTTTGATATTTTGTGAAGTGTTTTTGCCATCAATTCTTCCATTTTTGGCATTTTTCTGGGGCCCCATGAATCTGTTTTTTTAAAGTTATTTTTTCCTCTGAAAAAGTTTTCAAAGATAAATAAAATAATTATAAAAGTTAAAGGAGGTAGTGAAGGAACGATTGGAATGTGGCAATGCAAAGTATTTGTCAAAGCTGATGGTTAAGCAGCTTTCCTGAATCGACAATTTTCTTAAGATAGGGCTCCCGGAGGGTTTTCATTAACAGGTCCATGTAATAGCTATTATGCATATCCGATCCAAGGAAGTCAATCATGTCTGCATCTATCATTTTTTCAGCCATTTTTCTAACCTCACCCGAATAATGGCCGGAAAGCGAAAGCATGTTCATCTGAAAGTAGATCCCCCTGTCTTTCAATTCTTCAAACCGGTGTAGCTCTCCATACCAGTAGAGGTATCTTTCCGGGTGGGCAAGAATGATTTTGTAGCCTTTGATCTGGAGCTCAAATGTTATGTCATAAAGATTTGGCGGCGCGTTAAAATAAGGAAGTTCAATCAGGATATATTTATCTCCAAAGGTTTGAAGCTCTCCTTTTACGAGCAAATTCGAAAATCCTTCATCAATGAGGTATTCTGCAGCCGCTTCAATTTTTATGTTGATGTTTTCCTGTTCAAGGACTTTTTTTACACCATAAAGCCCTTCCTGAATGATCTGGGGATTGTTCTTAAAAATATCAGAACTGATATGGGGGGTGGTGATCAGTTTCTTATACCCTAATCTGGCAAATTGTTTTATGAGCGAAATTGCTGTTTCCATATCGGGTGCCCCATCGTCAATGCCCGGCACCAGGTGCGAGTGCATATCGGTTTTAAGCCCCCTCAGATCGACAGGTTCTTTTAGTTTCTTTCTACTGAAAAGTTTACCAAACATAAATTGGTTTACATTTATTTCTAATTGGGGAAATGTTTTTCCCTGAACCACTTAAAAGTGATCTCAAGCCCTTTCCTGATATCAACTGCCGGTTCATACCCCATTATCTCCCTTGCTTTTGATATATCTGCCAGTGAATGTTTTACATCACCTGGTCTTTCGTCGCGATATCTGGGATCCAGACTGCTTCCGGCAGTATCCCTGATGATCCTGAAAAGCTCATTGACAGTAGTGCGTTCTCCTACCGCGATATTGAATACCTCACCATTACATTTGCTGATGGGGCAGAAAAGTGACCTGATATTGGCCTCCACGGCGTTCTCTACAAAAGTAAAATCCCTTGATTGTTCCCCGTCGCCATGTATATCCGGACTTTGATTGCGGAGTATGGAAAACATAAACAAGGGGATTGCCGCAGCATAAGGGCCGTCTGGGCTTTGCCGGGGTCCGAAAATATTGAAATAGCGTAATCCCAGGATCTCCATGTTGTAGGTTTTGGCAAATACATCGGCATAAAGTTCATCTACACGCTTGGTCACAGCATAAGGAGACAATGGGTTGCCAATCTGGTTCTCTGTTTTGGGCAAGTGTGGACTGTCTCCATAAACACTGGAAGAGCTGGCATACACCAGCCTCTTGACTCCGCTTTCTTTCGCGGCAACCAGCATATTGAGAAAACCGGTAATATTGGCCGTATTGGTGGCCTGTGGGTCTTTTATGGATCGTGGCACTGATCCCAATGCAGCCTGGTGTGTCACATAATCAATATTCTCACAGGCTTTCATGCAAGTTTCCGGATCGCTGATATCTCCTTTTAAAAACTCAAATTTTGGATCACTCAGGTAGGGCTTAATGTTTTCTTCAAAACCAGTTGCCAGGTTGTCCAGCACCCTTACATGACCGGCGCCGTGTTTTAAAAGATACTCCACAATATTGGATCCGATAAAGCCTGCACCACCCGTTACCAGAAACCGGTACTTCCCTAAGTCTTCTTCCTGAAATGCCCTTGCATACATACTATTAACTATTTCTTTTATTAAACTACAGCAACGATAAAATTGCCTTTAATTGCTTTAAGTTGAATATTTCAACAGGTGCGAAAAGATTAAGATCTGCTTATCTTTCCTCGTATTGTTCCTTGTAATATTTCTGGTACGCACCAGAAGTAACGTTTTCAATCCATTCTTTATTGGCCAGGTACCAGTCAATGGTTTTCTCCAAACCTTCCTCAAATTGTAAAGAAGGTACCCATCCCAGCTCTTTCTCCACTTTGGAAGCATCAATGGCATAGCGCATATCATGACCGGCACGGTCTTTTACATAGGTAATGAGTTTTTCGCTGGTTCCGGCTTCGCGGTTCAGTTTGCGATCCATGATCTGGCACAGTACCTTTATCAGGTCAATGTTTTTCCATTCGTTATGCCCGCCAATGTTGTAGGTTTCTCCAATTTTTCCCTGGTGAAAGATCATATCAATGGCTCGGGCATGGTCAATAACGTAAAGCCAGTCTCTCACATTTTCACCCTTGCCATAAACCGGCAGAGGCCTATTCAAAATAATGTTGTTAATAAAGAGGGGGAGGAGTTTTTCAGGAAACTGGTTGGGGCCATAATTGTTGGAGCAATTGGATAGCACCACAGGCAAATTATAGGTGTGGTGCCAGGCTCTTACAAAATGGTCGCTGCTTGCCTTGGATGCCGAATATGGGCTTCTGGGATCGTAGGCAGTGGTTTCTGTAAACAAGCCGTCCTCGCCCAATGAGCCATATACCTCATCAGTGGAAACATGATAGAATCTCTTTCCTTCCGGTTCTTTCCAGAAAGCTCTGGCGGCATTCAGCAGGTTTACCGTGCCAATAACATTGGAATGGATAAACTCCATGGGATTGGCAATGGAGCGGTCAACATGGCTTTCTGCTGCCAGGTGGATAACACCGTCAAACTGATACTTCTCAAAAAGGGAAAAGATATGATCAGCATCTACAATATCAGCCTTTTCAAAAACATAATTGGGAGCATTTTCAATGTCTTTTAGGTTCTCAAGGTTTCCGGCATAGGTTAATGCATCAAGATTTACGATTTTGCATTCAGGATATTTCTTTACAAACAAACGTACAACATGCGATCCGATAAATCCGGCACCTCCGGTAATTAAAATGGTTTTCATTGTTTAAGGGTTATGTTTTGATTAAAAATATTTATAGAATACCTTGTGCAAGATTCTTTTCCCACTCCCATGCACTTTTCAACGCCACATCAAGTTCCAGGTTTGTTTTCCACCCCAGCACTTCATTGGCTTTGCGGGTATCGGCCCATACCTGGACAATATCTCCCGGCCGGCGCTGGGCTATCTCATAATCAACGTTTACTTCTGTTGCCTTCTGAAAAGTAAGGATCACATCCAGCACGCTGTTGCCTTTACCTGTACCCAGGTTAAATACCTCGTATTGATCTTCCGATTTATTGTTGGTCATTCTTTCCAGTGCAACCAGGTGGGCTTTGGCCAGGTCAACTACGTGGATATAGTCGCGGATGGGAGTACCATCAGGAGTATTGTAGTCGTTCCCCCAAACCTTCAATTTACCTCTTTTGCCTATGGCTGACTGGGTAATAAAAGGAACCAGGTTGCTGGGAACACCGATGGGAAGTTCGCCAATTAGAGCAGTTTCGTGCGCACCAATAGGGTTAAAATACCTGAGAGAAATGGCTTTCAAGTCACTGGTTTTAGACTGATCAAAAATAATCTCCTCAGATATCTGCTTGGTGTTTCCATAAGGTGATTCAGCTTTCTGAACAGGGGCATCTTCGGTTACCGGCAATACATCGGGTTGACCATATACAGTACAGGAGGATGAGAATACCAGATTGTTACAACCTGCCTTATCCATTGCTTCCAGTAAATTAACCAGTGAAAACAGGTTGTTTTTATAATACTTGAGGGGAAATTCTGATGATTCACCTACGGCTTTATAAGCAGCAAAGTGGATGGCCCCGGCAATATCGTTCTGTTTTGAAAAGAAATCAAACACTTTTTCACGATCGCAAAGGTCCATCTGGAAAAACTCTGGTCTCTTTCCGGTTATTTTCGTGATCTGATCCAGAATTTTAATGTTGGAATTGGCAAGGTTATCTATGATCAATACCTCATATCCGCTTTGCTGCAATTCAACCACAGTGTGCGAACCTATGTATCCGGTTCCTCCTGTTACCAGTATTTTTGTCATCTTTAATTATATTAGTTGAGTCCACTTTGAAAAGTCTTTTTTTAATGCTATTGATAAAACAACCCTTTTTAATTCGCACAAATTCAATAGGTTGCGATCTCCCCCTCATAGGGGGATGGGGGGTATTGTACTTTTCGGAGTGGACTCATTAGTTTAGAAACTCCAGTATTGAAGATCTTTTATTTTATTCCTGTAAATACCTTTGATATCAACAAGGATAGGATTGCTGGTACCATTCATAAACTTCTTGAAATCATCTTCGGTAAGCTTCATGTAATCTTTATGGTTTACTGCCACAATTACCGCATCGTAGTTGTCATTAATTTTATCAGTCAGGGTAAATCCGTATTCATGCTCCAGTTCTTCCTTGTTGGCATGTGGATCAACAATATCAACGGTAACCCCATAGCTCTTCAATTCGCAGATCACATCTGCCACTTTAGAGTTCCTGATGTCGCTTACATTTTCTTTAAAAGTTACCCCCATGATAAGAACCTTTGAGTTCTGAATATTCTTTCCGGCAGCAATGAGCTTCTTAACAAGCTGCTTGGCAGCATAAAAGCCCATGGAGTCATTTACAAAACGGCCACTGTTAATGATCTGGGGATGGTAACGGTACTCCTTGGCCTTGTATACAAGATAGTAGGGGTCAACGCCAATACAGTGCCCCCCAACCAGGCCAGGGTAAAACCTGAGGAAGTTCCATTTGGTACCGGCGGCTTCAAGCACATCGTAGGTGTTAATGCCCATACGGTTGAAAATGATGGAAAGCTCATTCATCAAGGCAATATTAACATCGCGCTGGGTGTTTTCAATGATTTTAGCTGCTTCTGCTACTTTTATGGATGGTGCACGGTGCACACCTGCTGTTACAATAAGCTCATAGGTTTTGGCAATATTGTCAAGGGCTACCTCATCATTGCCTGAAACCACCTTGGTAATAGTGGTTATGGTATGTTCCTTGTCGCCCGGGTTGATCCGCTCAGGCGAGAATCCTACTTTAAAATCAACTCCGCATTTCAAGCCGCTTTCGTGTTCCAGGATCGGAATGCAATCCTCTTCTGTACATCCAGGGTAAACAGTAGATTCATAAACAACATAATCGCCTTTTTTCAGGGCTTTCCCCACAGCATGAGATGCCGAGAGCACCGGGGTAAGGTCGGGCAGGTTATGGCTGTCAATGGGAGTGGGAACCCCAATGATATGAAAATTAGCTTTTTTCAGATCCTGCGGGTCAGCAGTAAAAAGAATATCGCAACCATCAAATGCTTCCGGTCCAAGTTCTTCACTGGGGTCGATCCGGTTTTTCATTTTTTCCACCCGGTCGGCTTTGATGTCAAATCCAACTACCTTTATCTTTCTTGCAAACTCAAGAGCTATAGGAAGGCCTACATATCCCAGACCGATCACCGATAATACGGCTTCTTTCTTTAATAGTTTTTCGTAGATGTTCATTCTTTTGTTTTTTAATGCGTTTAATTTCTAAAAGAAGATAAACTAATGATTTTGATTTTATAATTGATTATGCTTTAGTTACTTTTTCCACCCTTCCAGCCTCCAAACGATAAGTCTCGCGGCTTTCGGGGCAAACAGCCAGGTTGTTGAGGTCAAATTCGAGCCTGTGCCCGAATTCACTCATCCATCCGATATGTTTGGCAGGGTTGCCCACTACCAGGGCATAAGGATGTACATCACGGATCACCACAGCACCGGCACCGATAAATGCAAACTCGCCTATCTCAATGCCACAAACGATGGTGGCATTGGCTCCGATGGAAGCCCCTTTCTTAACCAGTGTTTTTACATACTGATCTTTTCGCACCACTGCACTTCGGGGGTTTACTATGTTGGTAAACACCATGGAGGGCCCCAGGAAAACATCATCCTCACAGATTACCCCGGTGTATATGGATACATTGTTTTGCACTTTTACATTGTCGCCCAGCACAACCTGCGGAGATACCACAACATTTTGCCCGATATTGCAGTTTTTGCCAATAACACAGTCGGGCATAATGTGCGAAAAATGCCATATCCTGCTTCCTTCACCTATTTTGCACCCCTCATCTATAACGGCAGTCTCGTGGCTGAAATAGTTTTCTTTACTCATAAAATTCCGGTTGATGTATTGATTAAAGGTTTAATTTTTAGCAATTTATTGATTCAGATATTCAAGGACACTTTCAGTAATATGTTTTAATTGTTCTTCGTCCAGTTCGGTGTGCATGGGCAAGGAAATTACGGATTTACTCAGCATTTCGGTAACCGGAAAATCTCCCTCTTTGTATCTTGGATCCTGGTAAGCCTTTTGCATATGCATGGGCACCGGGTAGTAGATCATGGCAGGAATTCCCCGTTCACCCAGGAATTTCTGAAGCTCAAACTGGTTCAAGTCTTTAATTATAAGGGTGTATTGATGAAAAACGTGGGTAGAGAAACTGCTCCGTGCCGGCACGGTGATCCGTGGGTGATCTTTAAAGGCCTGATCGTAATAATCAGCAGCTTTGCGCCGGGCAGCAGCATATTCATCAAGTCTGGCCAGTTTGATCCGTAAGATAGTCGCCTGAATGCTGTCGAGTCTGGAGTTCACACCCACCGAATCGTGGTAGTATCTTACCTCCATACCATGGTTCACAACAATCCTTAGTTTTTTTGCCAGTTCATCATCATGGGTAAAAATGGCCCCGCCATCACCATAGCATCCCAGGTTTTTGGAGGGGAAAAACGAAGTGCATCCGATAATTCCCATGGTCCCTGCCTTTTTTCTTGTACCGTCTTTGAAAATATAGTCAGCTCCCAGGGCCTGGGCATTGTCTTCGATAATATGCAGGTTGTGTTCACGGGCCAGTTCCAGAAGAGGTTCCATGTCCACGGATTGTCCAAAAAGATGAACAGGGACTATGGCCTTTGTTTTTGGAGTAATTGCTTTTTTAACACTTTCAGGGTCGATATTGAATGTGTCGGGCAAAACATCCACAAGCACCGGGGTAAGCCCCAGCAGAGCAATCACCTCTACGGTGGCTACAAAGGTAAAGGATGTGGTAATGATCTCGTCTCCGGGCTTCAGGTCCAGGGCCATCATGGCTACCTGCAATGCATCGGTTCCGTTGCCGCAAGGGATTACATGTTTAACCCCCAGGTAATTTTCCAGATCTTCCTGAAATTTCTTTACTTCGCTTCCGTTTATAAATTGTGTTGAGCGGATTACATCAAGTACGGCTGCATCAACTTCAGCCTGAATTTTTTCATATTGACTTTTTAAGTCAACCATATGGATTGGTCTCATGAAAGTAATAGACTTTTATGTTTGAAGACTCTATTGTTTCTTTAAAAGCGGTACAAAGATATAAAGATTTGTTTTGTGGCT
>SLIL01000281.1 GCA_007135645.1 Bacteroidales bacterium | reverse complement strand
GGCAACAATATGAGGCATATTCTTTTTAAAAAATCCTATCAGCTCAGTTGGTTCTTTTCCCCGGATGTTGATCTTTTTCTGATAGTCTCCGTTTGAGCAACTGCTGAAAAAATCATTGAGATCCAGCTTCTCCAGCTCTTCAAATGGAATGTAAGTATCAAAACCAGTCTGTTTTTCTAAGGAAAGAGAGATCAGATAATCCGCAAAGTAAATGTTTATCATATCCTTTGTTATTTTATGTAAAAATAAGGGTAAAAACCTTTCAGAGCAAGTCTAACCTGGGCAAAGACACTGCTTTCTTTGAAGAAAAGTATTTTTTTGCCGCTATTCAGGAATAAAAAATGATCTTTGCATAAACCAAATTAACCAACTATGTTCAAACGATCGTTTCTTCACCTGAAGGTTTTTGTTTTCGTTGCTGTAATGGCCGGCCTGTATTCATGCCAGTCCACAGAAAAGCACCAGTCAGAAAAATTTGAAATTACTGCCTATAAGGATGGCAGACCCTATACCCGCTGGTGGTGGCATGCCATGAAATTTACCAAAGAGGATGTCAGGGAACAGCTTATCTGGTTGCGCGATCAGGGATTTGGCGGTGTGGAGATCTCCTTTATCTATCCGGTGAACCGTGACCCTGAAGGAGAACGATTTGAATGGCTGGGGGAGGAGTGGCAGCAAATGTTGGTGTATGCCAAGCATTGCGCTGATAGCCTGGGATTGGGGTGCGACTTTACCTACGGTACCCTGTGGCCATTTGGGGGTACGTTTGTGGATGATGAAGACCGCACCAGGGTTTGGATCGACAGTGCGTACAAACAACCCCTTCGCCTGTCCTGGACGCACCCCGACACGGGAAATGTGCTCAATCATATGAGCAGCGAAGCTTTCAGAAGATATGCTGAGGTTATGAGCCCGGCACTGGCTCCCGCAATGAAAGGTGGACAGTCGGCTTTGTTTTGCGATTCATGGGAAGTACGAACCGACTATATCTGGACCGATGGTTTCGAGAAAATCTTCATGGAGAAATACGGATACGATATTCTTCCCTATATGGCAGAAATTTATGAAGACCACAATGCCGGACCCCGGTATGACTATATGAAACTTGTTGCTCACCTGGTCCTTAATGAGTTTTACATCCCTTTTCATGAAGAGAGCCGCAGGATTGGTGGGATCAGCCGTGCACAGGTGGCCGGGGCACCGGTGGATCTCATCAGGGCGTATGCAGCCATCGATGTCCCCGAAACTGAAGCCATGCTATACGAACCCAACTTTTCAAATATTGTGGCCTCCGCTGCAGCATTGGCCGGAAAACCCTATGTCAGCTCGGAGAGCTTTACCTGTTTGTATGGCTGGCCGGCGGATCATATGCTCAATGAGCAAACGGCCGATCTGAAAATGGTGGCCGATGCTTTGTTTGCCAATGGGGTAAACGTACACATCTGGCATGGTACACCCTTTAACCCGGTGGGTATTGATACCATATTTTTTTACGCTACGGTGCATGTGGGTACAAAAGGCAATCTTACCCGTGAGCTCATCCCCTTTAACGAGTATCTGACCAATGTATCGCTGGCCATGCGGTTTGGTGTGCCCTACACCAGTGTGGCCGTTTATCTTCCCCTTGAAGATGCATGGATTGCTGGCGAGCTGCCCGAAGAGCTGCAGATGCCATGGTCCTGGGGTGCATACGAACTCCGGTATGAATATTTTCCTGACAAACTGCAGGGTTATCATCCCCTGTGGGTAAATGCATACTTTCTTGAACAGGGAAAGGTGCAGGATAATAAACTTATTATCAACGATCTTGTGTTTGATGCACTTTACATCAATGCCCAATATCTTGACCCGGAAACTTTAAAGGTAATTATTGATCTGGCAGAACAGGGTTTGCCAGTCGTTCTGAAGAATACCCCCCGGCAGGCAGGTTATGTGGCAAATGACACTTTTGACAGCAATGCAGCACATCTGGCCAGGTTACCCAATGTTTATGACCACTGGCCTGAAAATGCCTTTCCCAGGCCGTTGGTGCAGGGAAAAGATCTGCCCGAATTCAGGGCGAGGACCGATGGTGAACAATTGTTGTTGTTCTTTTCAAATCCTCTTGCCAAAGGGCTGAAATACCCGATTGAACTGGGACAATCGTATCAGGATGGAACGATTTCCCGGAAGGTGGTGATTAATTATGCTGAACATCGTATTCCTGTAGAGCTGGAGTTTGAGCCTTATCAGTCGCTACTTCTTAGAATACAAAGTGATGGTTCTTGGGAGTATAAGGATATCTTTTTTATGCCTGAAATTCTCGAAAGAGAATAATCCGTCAATTTGCTCATGAATAGGAGGTTAATATCAGAATAACTTCTTTTCTCCGCCAAACCTGCTGATATCAGAAGGTCTTTGCGAAATTGCGCCTGTGGCTTTTATTAAAATGCAATCCCATGTTCCTTATTTCGCAAAAAAGCCGTAGGTTTGCCGGCTGAAAATGTGATCGTCTCAAATTACGAATGGCAAAAGATATGATTTCAAAAGAGATTGCTGAAAAAACTGCCCGACACCTGCTCGAGATAGAAGCTGTTAAACTTAATGTCAATCAGCCTTTTACCTGGGCATCCGGATTAAAGTCGCCCATTTACTGTGATAACCGAAGGATCCTTTCTTTTCCTGAAGTACGCACCTATGTGAAGGAGCAGCTTGCCAATACGGTAAAAACGCACTTTTCTGATGCAGAAGTTGTGGCCGGAGTTGCCACTGGTGCTATTGCTCATGGGGCCATGGTAGCAGAAACGCTCAGTAAACCCTTTGTATATGTGAGAAGCAGCGCCAAAGAGCATGGTCTGGGCAATCAGGTGGAAGGTTTTCTGCCACCAGGGAAAAAAGTGGTAGTCATTGAGGATCTCATTTCTACCGGGCAGAGCAGCCTTGCGGCAGTTGATGCCCTGGTCAACGAAAAAGCCATTGTGCTGGGTATGGTTGCAATATTTACCTACGGGCTTGACCGGGCTAAAAACAATATGGAATCAGCCAAATGCAACCTTATTACCCTCACCGATTTTGATACCCTGATCCAGCAAGCCGTTAATATGGGTGTTATGCATCACACCAGCCTGGAGTCGCTGGAAAGATGGAAAGAGAACCCCCAGCAATGGAAGTAACGGATTTACCACTGAGAAAGGTCTGAACCGGCTTTCCCATTCAGAAAAATTATTCTAAAATACCTAACATGACAGAGTTTATCAGCGAACGATTGGAGATCAACGCGCAGGCGGAGGAAGTATTTGATTTTCTGGCCGATTTCACCAATTTTGAACACTTGATGCCCGAACAGATAAAAAACTGGAAAGCGGATGCCGACACCTGTTCATTCAACATAGAAGGACTGGCGGATCTGAGTATGCGGATTGCGTCTAAAAACAGAGCCAGAAATATTCATATTGTTGCTCATGGGAAAAACCCGGTCGACTACACCCTGGATGTGTTCCTTTTTCCTGCTGATGAAACATCCTGCAAGGCAGAAGTAATATTCAATGCAGACCTTAACCCATTTATCAAGGCCATGGCGTCCAGGCCATTGCAGAATTTCGTGGATATGCTGGCCGATCGTTTGCAGCAGCATTTCAAATAACAAAAACATCTTTTGGCTTAATCATAACTGTATGAATCCAACCTTTAATCAAAGGCTGTTTTTAATCTGTTATCATTTCTGAATTTTTTCAAGCAGATCTAAAGGAACACTACCTCTTTAAAATCGAAGGACAGGTGCCTGTTGCCGGTGTCTGTGATAAGGAGCCTGCCGTAAGGATCCGTGCCCGTGATCATGCCCTTGAAGGCGATCCCGTTATTTTCATAGCTGGCAAGCTCACCCAGTCGATAAAGACTGGAATGGTAAGATTCATTAATCATGGATAACTCCTCGGATTTCAGTGTGTTGTACCAGAAGTTGAACTTTTCCCTCATAAGATCAAGAACTTCGTCGAGAGAATAGTTGTTGCCAGTGATCATTTTCAGTGATACGGGGTTGGGAGCATCTGACACAAACCGCATTTGATTTATATTTAATCCTACGCCGCAAATGGCTTCTCTGATCTTATCAGCCATGATGTTGTTTTCGATCAGTATCCCGGCAATCTTCCGGTTGTCAACATAAATGTCGTTGGGCCACTTTATTTGCACCTTGCAGGGATGATCCTTCAGAAAAAACTCCACTGCTTCTCTTACTGCAATGGACATGATCATGGTAAGCCTGAACTGGAATTGGGGGGGAAGAAATAATGGTTTAAGAATGCACGAAATGGTGATGTTTTTGCCAGGTTCACTTTCCCAGAAATTGCCAGAATAGCCCCTGCCCGATTTCTGTTCATGGGTCTTGATAATGGTTCCCTCCTGAACAGGGTGTGTTTTAAGCAATTCCTTTGCCCTGTTGTTGGTGGAATCCAGGCTCCTGAAATGCAAAACCTTTTCTTTGGCAAAAATATTCATGGCCTTATAAGCTAAATCCTGTTAAAGGTACGTGTTTTTTAAGTTCAGATTCTTATTAAAAGAACAATTTATTAACTACAGGCGTTTGAGCATAACATGCATCCCACAAATGCAATATGCATAACGGTTATCTAAGCAGCGCTTGCTATGCGGTGCATTTATCATTAAAAATGGTTACTTTTGTCAAAGCAAATCTATTTGAAATAAATAACTGCGCTACTGAAAAGAATAAGTTCAAAACAACAATGCATGGTAAAAGATAAAGTATTGGAGACGACGGAAATACTGGTAGATGAGATCATAAAAGGAATACAAGAAAAAAAGGGGCAGAAAATTACATGCCTTGATCTGGGAAGCATCAACAGCACAGTATGTGATTATTTTGTGGTATGCCACGGCACCAGCAATACCCACGTAAGTGCAATAGCCGAATCTATTGAAGAACAGGTGTCAAAACATACAGGAGTAAAACCCAGACGACGCGAAGGGTTTAGCAATGCAGAATGGATCCTGCTGGATTATCTCGATGTGGTAGTACATGTTTTTCAGCAGGAAGTGAGGGATTATTTCAATCTTGAGGAACTATGGGCAGATGCCCCGGTTAAAACTATTGCAGAAGATTAGTATTGCAAAAAGAACATTGAAAATATACATATTCAATTTTTGATAATGAGTAACGAAAAAAATAATCCTCCCGGCGATACAAGGGGTCCGGAAAATAAAGGACAACAAGAGCAAAAGGGGGGAAGCCCTTCTGGTAATAAAGGCAATTCCCCCTCAGGAGGTTCGCCCAAAGGGAAAACACCTCCTTTCAACTTTTACTGGATTTATGGTTTGCTGGCTGTTTTGTTCATTGCGCTCCAGTTTTATAACTGGGGGGGAACTGCTATTGAAATATCCCAGCAACGTTTTGAGAACCAAATGCTCAGAAGCGGCGATGTGGACAAGATTGTGGTGGTAAACCGTGAGCTGGTGGAGGTGTTTATTCGTCAGGACCGTCTTGGTAATTACGACGACATTATGGACAGGGGGCTTACAGAAGGCCCGCACTTTACATTTAAGATCGGATCAGTAGATAATTTTGTTGGCCGCATTGACGAAGCACAGCAGGATGTACCCGCCGATCAGCAGATCCCTGTTTTTTACGAGCAGCGAAAAGACTGGGGCACCGACATTCTCAGCTGGCTGCTCCCCATTGGTTTGCTCATCCTTTTCTGGATTTTCATTATGCGCCGTATGGCCGGTGGTGCCGGAGGAGGTCAGATATTCAACATTGGCAAATCCAAGGCACAGGTTTTTGATAAAGATACCAGGGTAAATGTAAATTTCAATCATGTTGCCGGGCTTGATGAGGCCAAGATTGAACTCATGGAGATTGTTGACTTTTTGAAAAACCCGAAAAAATACACCGACCTGGGTGGCCAGATCCCCAAAGGGGCACTGCTGGTAGGCCCTCCGGGAACAGGGAAAACCCTGCTGGCCAAGGCCGTTGCAGGAGAAGCGCAGGTCCCTTTCTTTTCACTGAGCGGCTCTGATTTTGTGGAGATGTTTGTGGGTGTTGGGGCATCACGGGTAAGGGATCTCTTTAAGCAAGCCAAAGAAAAGGCCCCATGTATTATTTTTATCGATGAGATTGACGCCATTGGACGTGCCCGGGGTAAAAATCCCATGACCGGTGCCAATGATGAGCGCGAAAATACACTCAATCAGCTCCTTACCGAAATGGACGGCTTTGGTACCAATGTGGGTGTGATCATCCTGGCCGCCACCAACCGGGCTGATATCCTTGACCGTGCGCTTATGCGGGCAGGACGCTTTGACCGTCAGATACAGGTTGAGATGCCCGACCTGGAAGAAAGAAAAGCTATCTTCAGGGTTCATATGAAACCCCTTAAGCTTTCAACGGATGTAAAGGCTGATTTTATGGCTCGTCAGACACCAGGATTTTCCGGAGCCGACATTGCCAACGTTTGTAACGAAGCTGCTCTGATTGCTGCCAGAAGAAACAAGAAGGAGATTCAACGGCAGGATTTTCTTGATGCTATAGACAGAATAATAGGTGGGCTTGAAAAACGGAATAAGATTATATCACCCCACGAGAAAAATGTGGTGGCTTTCCATGAGTCGGGTCATGCTGCTACAAGTTGGTTGCTCGAACATGCGCACCCCTTGGTTAAGGTTACCATTGTTCCTCGAGGTAAGGCCCTGGGTGCTGCATGGTATCTGCCTGAAGAGAGACAACTTACTACATATGACCAGATGTTTGATGAAATTACAGCTGCTCTGGGTGGCAGAGCAGCCGAAGAGATCATCTTTAGCCGCGTTTCTACAGGTGCCCTTAATGATCTTGAAAAGGTTACAAAGCAGGCATATGCAATGGTTGTGTATTACGGATTAAATAAGAAAGTTGGTAATATCAGCTATTACGACTCTTCTGGTCAGAGTGAATATTCTTTCCATAAGCCATACTCTGAGAAAACCGCTGAAATTATTGATAAGGAGGTGAAGACTATAATAGAGACGGCCTATCAACGGGCTGTAAATATTCTCACCGAAAATCGCGATAAACTTGAACAACTGGCCAATCTTTTGCTGGAGAAGGAGGTTATCTTCAGAGAAGATCTCGAGAAAATATTCGGGAAACGACCATTTGGCGAAGAGGATACCTATGCTGAAAATCCTGAAGAGGTCAGAAGTAATGTTGAAGAGGTAAAAAATACATCAGACAAAGAACAATCAGATATTCCTCCGATAAATATCTCAGGCAATGGTCCCGAACAACTAGAGAATAAGGTGCCAGGAAAAAAAGAAGGGTAATTTTTAACAAGGGAAATAATGCAGGAGAGTACCTCAAAAGAGAAAATTTTGAAGGCCGTGAGAGATGCATTGGTTAATCCTGCTTCTCCTCCATGCGTTGATGAAGATTATGTAAATAAGATCTACCATAAGCACGAAACCCCCTATGATGAAGTAATCTTTGCTGAAGCTCTGGCCAAAGTGGGAGGGCAGTTTGTGTACAACAGCAATACCGAAGAATTTGCCGCCAACCTAAAAGAGTTTATGGCTGCAGCTGGAATAAACTGCCTGCATTGTTATGACCCCATTCTGCAGCAGATCCTCAATGATAAAGGAATATTCTGTTTCAACGCACGCGATGATTTTCACGAATGTGAAATAGGCGTCACAGGTTGCGAGTATTTAATCGCACGCACAGGCAGTGTTATGGTAAGCAGCCGGCAGCAAAGTGGCCGTAAAAGTTTTTTCTGGCCTCCATTGCATATTGTAATTGCCTGGAGAGATCAGCTTGTTTATGATATAAGGGATGCTATCAAGGAGCTTAACAGGAAATATTTTGAAGCAGGAATGCCATCCATGGTTACCCTCATTACCGGCCCGAGCCGCACAGCAGATATAGAGAAAACGCTGGTAATGGGTGCACATGGCCCTGCAAAGCTTATCGTTTTTTTTATTGATGAGCCATCGGGCATTAATCTGGAACTTTCAGGAGATTAATTAAAAAAAAAATGCCATATTTGTGACGATGAATAGTGACTGGCAATGTATATATTCAACACAATACGAACATATAGCCGAAATAGTTAAAGCTGTTCTGGAAGATAATGGGATGAAGTGTTTTTCGCTGAGTAAAAAGGATTCAGCCTATTTGTTCGGAGATATTGAACTGTACGTAGCTCCGGATGATGTAATGAAAGCAAAGCAAATCATTAAAAAGGAAAATTTTGAGTAATCTTGCTAAACGTACCCTTACTGGTATTGCCATTGTTTTTCTTGTTATAGTTTCTGTGGTTTTAGGCAGGTATGCGTTTGCATCATTGTTTTTACTGGTTACGATCCTTGGGCTGTGGGAGTTTTACTCGTTGCTCGAAAGGGTTGAAATCAGACCCAATAAAATGCTGGGTGTTATTGCAGGAGCATTTATGTTTGTTTCCAATGCCCT
>SLIL01000110.1 GCA_007135645.1 Bacteroidales bacterium | reverse complement strand
TTAAACCAGAATACTTTTAATATGATTCCCAGGATTGCAGCCCCCCAAACCATCCCAAAGATGCTCCATCCCCATGGACCTCGCAGTGCGGTAAGGGTAACGGGGGTATAGGTGCCAGCAATCAGAAGGTAAATGGATACATGATCCACAACATGAAGAACGTTTTTCCACTTCCCCTGTGGAAAGCTATGGTAGAGTGTGGAAGAAAGATACAAGGTAATGAGCGTGATTCCGTAAATGGTAAACCCCACCAGGTACCATATATCGCCATACATGGTAGCAAATATGATAAGTATTGTTAAGGCTGCAATGGCCAGCCCCAGCCCAATCCCGTGTAATATGGCATTGGTGATCTCTTCTTCGATAGATTGTTTGCGGTATTTACTCATGATACGCCTGTTTTAATATTTTGGTTCTATAGTCAATTCCAAACTTCGGACTTTCAACCTCCGACTTCGGACTTCCATCTTCCATCTTTCGACTTCCGTCTTCCACCTTCCCATTTCCGTCTTTGGACTCCCGACTTCCATCCACCATAAATGCACTGGTTCCAAAGTTTCTTGAAAGGGCAAATGTATTGAAAATAACCGCATCTGAAATAATTTTAATTATTGTTTTGATAAATGAAATAAGAGTAGTAAATTTAGATGATAAAAGAGTGAATAATTTCTTTTAAAGGCTTTTTTTGATAGGGTAAGATTTAAAGATATATTGCAAAGAAAACATATCTGCTATGCTGGTAAAAACTTTTGGAAGTGCGGTACAGGGAATTAAATCAACAACCATAACCATCGAGGTTGCAGTATCACAGGGGGTAAATTTTTTCATGGTAGGTTTGCCAGATAGTGCAGTAAAGGAGAGCCACCATCGCATTGAAACCGCTTTAAAGCAGATCAACTATAAAATACCGGGAAAAAAGATTGTTGTCAACATGGCGCCGGCGGATATCCGAAAGGAAGGATCGGCCTACGACCTGCCCATCGCTGCAGGTATCCTTGCTGCCAGCGGCCAAATGAAATCCGATCAGGTAAATGAATATGTTATCATGGGTGAGCTTTCCCTCGACGGGGGCCTTCAGCCAATAAAAGGAGCATTGCCCATAGCTATTCAGGCCCGGCAGGAAGGGTTCAAAGGATTTATCCTTCCGGTGGATAATGCCAGGGAGGCAGCAGTGGTAAACAAACTGGACGTTTTGGGTGTGACTAACATCAAAGAGGTCATTGATTTTTTCAATGGTGAAATTGAACTGGAAAAAACCAAGATCAATACCCGGGAGGAGTTTTTTTCCCGCCTTGATGATTATGAATTCGATTTTGCTGATGTGAAAGGACAGGAAAACATCAAACGGGCTTTTGAGGTGGCCGCAGCGGGAGGGCATAATCTCATTATGATTGGGCCGCCCGGTGCCGGAAAGACCATGCTGGCCAAAAGGCTGCCGGGTATTTTGCCACCGCCAAGTCTGCACGAAGCTCTGGAAACAACCAAAATTCATAGTGTTGCAGGCAGGCTTGACAGGAATTCTTCGCTTTTGCCTGTGAGACCTTTCCGCAACCCCCATCACACAATCAGCGACGTCGCACTCGTGGGGGGAGGATCCTTTCCGCAACCCGGCGAAATATCACTGGCACACAATGGGGTATTGTTTCTTGATGAGCTACCCGAGTTTAAACGGACAGTGCTTGAAGTTCTGCGCCAGCCTCTCGAAGACAGGGTGATTACGGTAAGCCGTGCAAGATTTTCCGTAGATTATCCTGCCAGCTTTATGCTTGTGGCCTCCATGAATCCCTGTCCCTGTGGATATTACAATCATCCCGATAAAGACTGTGTGTGTCCTCCCGGAATGGTCCAAAAATACCTCAATAAAGTATCCGGCCCTTTGCTTGACAGAATTGACATACACATCGAGGTAACGCCTGTTCCCTTCAGAGAATTGTCTGAGGAGCGTATGGCAGAAAAGAGTAAATCCATCAGGGAGCGGGTTATTAAAGCCCGGGAAATACAAGAGGAACGTTACAAGGAGATTAATGGGATTTATTGCAATGCACAAATGTCGTCCAAAATACTCCGGGAGGTTTGCCGCATCAACAGTGCAGGGAGCCTGTTGCTGAAAACGGCTATGGAACGGCTCGATCTCTCTGCAAGGGCCTACGACCGGATCCTTAAGGTTTCGCGTACCATTGCTGATCTGGATAGCAGCGAAGATATCATGCCCGAGCATCTGGCCGAAGCCATTCACTATCGCAGCCTCGACCGGGAAACATGGGCCGGGAGCTGATCAGCAATCCATTGCCATCCTATTTATTCTCATTCTAAATTAGCCATGACAGATTTTTTTATGTTCTGAAAAGCTTATGGGTTTGCAGGGATTTTATAATTTAGCCAACTAACCATATAAAATCCAGGCTATGAAAAAAATCAGGACTATTTTTCCCGTATTGTTTGTATTAATTGCCATGATCATTGTGTTTACGCACTGTGGTGAAAGCATTTCTGAAAAGACAGAAGCTCCCGGAGAGCTCACCGAACTGCAAAAGCGAACCCTTACTTTTATCTCCCCACTTCCGGAGCATGCCTTTGAAGAAGGGATGAACCAGTCGCAGGAGATCATTGATCTGGGAAAAATGCTGTTTTTTGAGCCACGCATCAGCAAAAGCGGTTTGATAAGTTGCAATACCTGCCACAACATGGCTACGTTTGGGGTCGATCAGCTGCCGGTTTCTGTAGGCCATGGATGGCAAAAAGGCCCCATTAATGCTCCTACGGTGCTAAATGCTGCCTTTCATATATCCCAGTTCTGGGATGGCAGGGCTGCCGATGTAGAAGAGCAGGCCGGGATGCCCATCCTCGATAAGCTGGAGATGGCAGCTACCGAAGAGCATGTGCTGGCCGTGCTGGCCTCCATGCCAGAGTATGTGGAAAGGTTCAGGGCTGCTTTCCCTGATCAGGAAGAGCCATTGATCTATGAGAACGTGGGCAATGCCATTGGTGCTTTTGAGCGGATCCTCGTTACCCCATCTCCATTTGATGAATTCCTGAAAGGAAATGCCAATGCCCTTACACAGGAGCAGAAAAAAGGCCTGGAGGTTTTTCTGGATGTGGGATGTCAGGCTTGCCACAGGGGAGTAGCATTGGGAGGTGATATGTTTGCATTTTTCAAAACCCCCAAAGAGCGTGAAACAGGAGAGGCTCACCCGGGAAGATTTGGGTTTACAGAAAGAGAAGCAGATAAACATTTCTTTAAAGTGCCTTCGTTGCTCAATATTGCCAAAACCTATCCCTACCTGCACGACGGGAGTGTATGGAGTCTGGCAGAAACGGTTAATATTGTGGCAAAAGACATGCTTAGCAAGGAGCTTACGGAAGAACAAACACAACTCATCGTTGCTTTTTTGCATTCGCTAACCGGTGAAATTCCAGCCTATGCATTGGAGATCCCAATTCTGCCCCCTTCAACCCCTCAAACACCAAGACCAAGGTTTGACATTTGAATTCCTTCTTTAGAATCATTCTAATTATGTTGATAAGTCGCGGAAAATGACGAAAAAAAGGCTGCCAATGTTTTAAATTTTGTAGTTTTGCCCACAGATTAAAATAACACATTTAAAGGAGACTAACTGTATGAACATCACCGATTTAAAACAGAATTACAAAAAGCTGAAAGAGGTCGACTATCAGGTGAAACCCCTCGACAAAGGGTACACTGACAAAATCCTCTATATCAATGTTGGCAACAACGAAGTAAAAGAAAAAGACGTTCCACCCCTAATGAAGGAAAAATTCATCGGCGGGAAAGGATACGGCCTCAGACTGCTTTGGGATGCTACCAAACCCGAGACTAAGTGGGATGACCCCGAAAACGAGGTGATCATTTCCAGTGGCCCGGTAGGTGGAATTACCCAGTATTCAGGTGCCGGAAAATCCTTGCTGGTTACCATTTCACCCCAGACGGATTCCATAATGGATTCCAACGTAGGTGGTTTCTTTGGGCCATTCCTTAAATTCTCAGGCTTTGATGCCCTTGAGCTGCAGGGAAAAGCTGAAAAGGACGTCATCATCTTTATCGACGGCAGGACCAATAAAATTGAGATTATTGAAGATCCCGGTTTATCAAAAGACACACACATTCTTGCCGAAGAACTTACCGAATGGTTTGCTGAAGATGAAAAAGATGCCAAAAACATTGGGATTGTATCCACCGGAGCAGCTGCTGATCATTCGCTCATTGGAATGGTAAACTTCACCTTCTATGATATGAAGCGTAAGAAGATCAGGCTTAAGCAGGCTGGTCGTGGTGGCATCGGCACCGTGTTGCGCGATAAGAAGATCAAGGCTATCGTTGCCAGGGTTAACGGTGTTACTGGTAACCTCAACAACGTTGCTGACCTGGAGACCATCAAGGAAAGAGGTCGTCGCTATCAGCAGGAAATGCGCGAGCTGGATGATCATCAGTGCCAGATGCGTAAAAAAGGGACTGCAAACATCGTAAACGTGATGAACGATTACGATCTGCTTCCCACGCACAACTTTAAATTCGGAAGCCACGAGGATGGACTCAAGATCCACTCCAATGTGTTCCGTGATAAATATTTTACCCAGAATGTACCCGATGGTTGCTGGATCGGCTGTGCCATGTCCTGCGCCAAAGGTGTTGATGATTATGTCCTGAAAACCGGGCCATACAAAGGGGAGGCCGTGATTGTTGACGGACCCGAGTATGAAACTGCTGCCGGATTGGGCTCCAACCTGGGGATTTTTGATCCTGAAGCCATCATTGAGCAGAACTTTTATTGCGACACCTACGGGATCTGCACCATTACCTGGGGAACCATCGTGGCATTCATCATGGAATGTTATGAAGCCGGCATCCTCAACAAAGAGATCACCGGAGGCCTTGACCTGAGGTTTGGAAATTCGGATGCAGCCCTTGAGCTGATGCATGAGCTTGCCCGTGGCGAAGGATTCGGACTGGTTGCCGGAATGGGTGTACAAAAGATGAAGGAACTTTTTGTTGAAAAGTACAATGCCGATCCACGTTTTCTCAATGACATCGGCATGGTGAACAAAGGGCTCGAATATTCACAGTATGTATCCAAGGAGTCGCTGGCACAACAGGGTGGTTATGCTATGACCAACAAAGGCCCGCAACACGATGAAGCATGGCTCATTTTTATGGACATGGTAAACAACCAGATCCCCACGTTTGAAGACAAGGCCGAAGCACTGCACTATTTCCCCATGTTCCGTACATGGTTTGGACTGGTAGGCCTTTGCAAGCTTTGCTGGAACGACGTAGTACCCAAAGGAAATGAACTTACCGATGAGCCCCATAAAATCCCTGAGCACGTTGACAATTACGTAGCCATTTTTGAGGCGGTTACCGGTAAGCCATTCAGCAAAGAAGAGATGATCCGTCAGAGTGAAAGGGTGTATAACTTCCAGCGTATCTTTAACCTGCGTCGCGGATACGGTAAGCGCATACATGATGCTCAACCCTACCGTGCCTGTGGCCCTGTAACCGTGGAAGAATACGAATCACGCCAGGAGCGCTACGACAAGCAGTTGAAGGAAGACGTTGGTTTTGACCCCGCAGGTAAAACCACCGAGGAAAAAATGGCTGCCCTGCGCAAATATCGCGAAGACCGTTACGAGCAACTGCTGGATGCCGTTTATCAACGTCGTGGATGGACCAAAGATGGTATCCCCACCATTGAGCACCTCAAAGACCTGGGCATGGACCTGCCCGAAGTGGTAGAGGTAGTGCAGCAGCACCTCAATTAAGTATAATATTTTTCAGAATGGAAAAGGGGATCATAAATATATGGTCCCCTTTTTTAATTCCGTAAAACACTGATTGTAAATCAGTAATTTACTGTTTGTTGAAGATTCAAATAGTAAGATATTTGAAGTCTTAACAGCCAGACGGTAAATTAAGCATCAAGAACTATCGGGAACTCATGTCTGCCTGTTTTTTGAGAATAATTGCTATGAATCAAATAAAAAGACATGGAAGAGAAAAAAGATTTTCTAAGTAAACAATCAAAAAGTATTCGTTTCAAAATTTTTGCCAGCCAGAATATTTTGAACATCTTACTTTTTGTTGTTGTAGTGCTGCTGATATATTTTTCAGTAAACAGGCAACTCAACAATTATTTTGACAATACCATCAGAACCCAGGCACGATTTATCCAGGGTGAAATGGAAAGGCTTCAGCAAACCGCCTTGCAGGCCGGTGAATGGTTTGAGAATTCTGCCAGGCTGGCAGCTGCTTTGGAGAATAATGATCGTCGTGCTGCCCTGGAATTAGGGCAAACCGCCATGAGGGCCTTCGATCTGCATTATTTTGTTGTAACCGATCTGGAGGGAAACGTACTGGTCAGGGGCCATGCCCCAGATAATTATGGCGACAATATTTCCAATCAGAGAAATGTGCAACTTTCCCTCCAGGGCAGAAGAAGTGTGGGAATTGAAGAGGGCACTGTTGTAAGGCTTTCCATAAGGGCCGGAACTCCCCTCAGGGACCAGGATGGCAATGTTATTGGTGCTATCTCAACAGGGTTTGTTTTTGATGATACACGTTTTGTAGATAATATCAAAGATGCAATCGATTCTGAAGTTACCATTTTTCTTGGCAATACACGGTATCAAACTACCATAACAGACCAACGGGGCCAACGGATTGTAGGGACAGCACTGGGAATTCCTGAAATTGAAAACCAGGTACTCAGGCAAAGACAAACCTATTTTGGAGATTCCCGTATTCAGGGAGAACCTTTTAAAGCTGCTTATATGCCACTTATTGATCTTAACAATGAGGCAATCGGGATGATCTTTTGTGGTACCAGCATGCAGGTTATCAATGCGTTAAACCGGAATGTGATCACCAACGTGGCCATCGTGTTTATCCTCATTATTGTAGCTATTACTATTATCCTTACATTTATTATCAACAGGTCAGTTATTAATCCCATTACACAGCTGGTTGGTGCATCAGAGAAAGTTGCAACAGGGGATCTGAATGTGAATATTGATATTAACAGTAATGATGAAATAGGAAGGCTTGCCAATGCACAAAATAAGATGATCGGTTCTCTGCGTGATATTGTGCAGCAGTTAATAGAAATTTCAGGTTATTTATCCAATGCAAGTAACCAAATGAGCTCTACAGCACAGCAGATCTCTCAGGGAGCCAATGATCAGGCCTCTTCTGTGGAAGAAGTTTCTTCGTCAATGGAAGAGATGGCTTCTAATATATCTCACAATACAGATAATGCCCGGGGTACTGAAAAGATCGCGACAATATCGGTGCAGGAGGTAAGGAAAGGCAATGAGTCTACCCTTGAGGCCGCGAAAAGTATGCGCGAGATAGCTGAAAAAATTTCCATAATCAGCGAAATCGCTTCACAAACCAACCTGCTGGCCCTCAATGCTGCTGTGGAAGCAGCACGTGCCGGCGAACATGGAAAAGGTTTTGCTGTTGTTGCTTCTGAAGTGAGAAAGCTTGCTGAAAGAAGCCACGTGGCTGCTGAAGAGATCAATAAGCTTTCCGGGAAAGGGTTGGGTATTTCTGAACAGGCAGGGGATATGCTTCAGAAAATTGTACCCGAAATTGAAAAAACCGCATCCATGATACAGGAAATCGCAGCGGCAAGTACCGAGCAAAGCTCCGGTGCCGAGCAGATCAACAATGCCATTGCACAACTTAATCAGATCACCCAGCAAAATGCCTCTGCAAGTGAGGAACTGGCATCAAGTTCTGAAGAGCTTTCAGCACAGGCTGAGCAACTCAAAGAGATGATCTCTTTCTTTAAAATATAACCTACAGATTATTTAACTGGTCGCGTAACTTTTTGGGCATGCCCGCTACAACCAGGTCATACGAATCCCGGATCCATTGTTTCATCAGTGTGTCCGGGATTCCTGCATTGTTCAGTACCGTGTTCCAGTGTTTCTTGTTCATGTGGTAGCCGGGTTGCACTGCTGGGTATTGCTCACGGAGCTCAATGGCCTTTTCAGGGTCACATTTGAGGTTGATGCTTTCAAAATTATCCAGGTCGGTAAGGGCAAACATCTTACCCATTACTTTAAATACGAGAGTGTTTTCATCAAAAGGGAGATCTTCCGAGGTCCCTTTCATTGATAGGCAATAGTCGCGGAATTCTTCTATATTCATTGGTTCTTATCTTTGTAAGTTATCATAATATCAGAAATGTGCCGAAATTACGCATTTTGAATTTTTGTCGCAACTCCTTATTATCTTTGTATGAACAATGAAATAATTTCATGTCTATTTGGGTTAAAGAATCAGCTTGATTTACCATTAATCAAAGCTAAAAACAATTGTTATTCAGTATTATAGGTTTTTGTATCTTTGAAAAGTATGGATAATAAAATAATTGATAAGGAAAAATTAATAAAGTATTGGATTGACAGTTCAGACGATGATTATAAAATGA
>SLIL01000390.1 GCA_007135645.1 Bacteroidales bacterium | reverse complement strand
TGCAGGGGGCTTAGGCCGTGCATGGCGATGGCTTGCTTGTGGGCAGGGGTGGGGTAGCCCTTGTTCTGGACCCAGTTGTATTGGGGGTGATTTTGGTGAGCCGTGGCCATGAATTCATCCCTGAAGGTTTTGGCCAGTACCGAAGCAGCGGCAATGGAGTAAAACCTGCCGTCGCCCTTGATGATACAGTGATGCCCGATGCCGGGATAAGGTTTGAAACGGTTGCCGTCGATAAGCAACAGGCCAGGCACGGGGTTGAGTTGTGCAATGGCGCGGTGCATTGCCAGGAAAGAAGCCTGGAGGATGTTGATGCGGTCAATCTCGGTGGTATCAGCACTGGCAACACCCCATGCCAGGGCACAATTGATGATTTCCTGCTTCAGCATGACTCGCCGGGCAAAGGATAATTTCTTGGAATCGTTGAGATGGGCCTGCATCACCTGCGGCAGGTCTGGGGGCAGGATCACTGCTGCGGCGAATACCGGTCCGGCAAGGCAACCTCTTCCGGCTTCATCAACTCCTGCCTCGTAGGGAACTAAGTTTTGAAAATGCAGAAGAAGGGGTTGTTGCATGGCTTTGGGTGGATCAGGTAAACAATATCAGTTTTAAGGCGATTATCGGTGCCAGCTGCTGTATTTGATGTGGCGTGGCACTCAGATAACCGGACTTAGCAGTTTTTTATAAATGTTGAGGTAGTGGTCTTTTTGTGAATGGAATGAAAAGCGTTCTTCAACGGTTTTTCTTCCCTGCAAACCGATTTCTTTCCTTAGTAAGGGGTTTTCAATAAGCCTGGTAAGGATCTGCTCCCACTCTTCGGGGGAGGAGGCCAGGAACCCGTTTTCACCATGGGTGATGATCTCGGTGTTGACCCCCACCGGCGACATCACCGCGGGTTTGCCCAGGGCCATGTACTGAAGCCCTTTAAACCCACATTTGCCGCGCGACCAGGCATCGTCGGGCAAAGGCATAATGCCTATGTCTATAGCTTGCAGATCGGCTACTTCACTCTCCTTTTTCCAGGGGATGTTTTGCAGGCCGGGGAGTTCACCCATAAAAGGCTCGTCGCTGATCAGCCGGAAGTGAATCTTTTCGCCGAACTTGCGGCGAAGGGCCTGCAGCACAGGTACGGCCAGTGAAAAATGCTTGAGCGTGGTGGAGGAGCCTGTCCAGCCAATGCATACCCTATCCGCTGCATGAGGGATGGCTTGGGGTACGTAATACTCGGTGTCAATGGTTGTAGGGATGATGTGTATATTGGGGTTGAACTGGCGCGCGTATTCCGCCAGGTAATTGTTACCCACGATTACCAGGTCGCTTAGCTTTACGATTTCAGCAGTTTTTTCGGGCCGTTTTAAAAATGCCAGCTTTTTATTGCCATTGGAAATGTCCTTTAGCCAGATGCTGTCATCAAAGTCCACGATCATTTTTATCCCGGCCTTCTTTATTTTTCTTTCAAACCATGTAGTACCCAGCATATGGGCTTCGCGGTAAAGAAACACCAGGTCATACCCATCCAGGGTTTTCATATCGTTCCAGCGGTGCAGCAGGCTTTTAACCAGGAAGTGGGTTTTTTGCAGGTATTTGCCAGGGGCATAAAAAATGGCATCATCCTTCTGATCGATCAGGTAGGAGATGGTATAGTCAAAACCATTGCTCTCCAGGTGCTTCAGGTATTGCTCAAAGCGGAACCGCTGCCCCGGAGACCGGTTGGGGCGATGTGCCACGAGAAACAGTATTTTTTTTCGTTCGTTCACTGCAATCAGTCAAAATTAAGGATGATACCTGTAATAGCAACCAGTACAAGGATGGTGAACAGTATCTCATTCAGCAGGTTATTACGGTTTTCCTGGAAAAAAATAGCAACTATGGCTGCCAGGGGCAGCAAGATAATTCCGGAATGTATGGTGGTGAGTTGGCCGGCAAAGAAAAGGGCCACCAGCGATATCAGCAGATAGGCCAGGATCACCTGGTATCTTTTCCGTATGCGGACGGGTTTATCCCTCAACCCTCCCAGGTATATACTGGCGATGGCAATAAGGCCGGTGATGGCAGTGGTGATAAGCCTGATCCATCCCCAGTAGTCTGCGGGCCAGGATGACAATACCCTTTCAATGTTCAGGATTGTGAAAGCGTGCATTTGTTCCGCGAGGGTATCGATCCAGAAAAAATAGAGAGCCACAAACAGCCAGGGTAGCATAAACCCCATAATGGAGGCCAGTATCGCCCTGATATTGGTAAGATAATAGATCAGCAAGGCAGATATGATGAGCAGGATAAATACCAGGGCGGGAAAATAGAAAAGGGAAGCCAGGCTGATTAGAAACCCCACATTAAATATTTCAATAAACACGGCTTCATCCCTGAACACGTCAAAGATCTTATCCAGGGCAAGGATGAGAAAGAAATTGGCAAACCATACGGGCTGCAACCCGGTAAGGCTGAAATGGGAACTCATAAGCACAATGTAGACCAATGCCGGGAGTTTGGAGTTGCGATCCACCAGGTTTTTATCGGTAAGGGCCCGGTTAAACATCCAGGCCTGGATGATCATAAAGAAAAAGCTGATCAGGGTGCCGGCGAGTTTGTAGGGTCCGAGGAGATGAACAATAATGGAGTAGAAAGGTGCCATGTCTTCAGTGGGCAGGGAGGTTTTACCGAAAAGAAAAAATCCATCGGTCCACAATACCACTGCAATGATGAGCAGCAAGGAGAACATGAATGGCTGATTGGTCTTAACCTTTCCTATGATCATGGGCAGCGTGTTTTACAGCAGGTCTTTTCCTATATCTTTTCTGAGGAATTTTCCGGTAAATTCAATAGCTTCAGCACTTTTCAGGCTCAGGCCCCTTGCTTTTTCCAAAGAAGGGTGCAGGGAGGTGACGGCAATTACCCGGCCCCCTGAGGTTACAGTCTTTCCGTCTTTCTCCGAGGCTCCTGCGTAGAAAATATGGCTTTTTTCTGCTTTATCCAATCCGCTGATGACATGCCCCTTTTCATAGCTGCCCGGATATCCTCCTGAAACGAGCATAATGGTTACGGCAAAATCAGGGCATATCTCCAGGGTGTACTGGTCAAGGGTGCCATTGGCCATGCTCTGGAGCAGATCAGCAAAGTCGGAATTGATGCGGGGCAGTACGGCCTCGGTTTCGGGGTCGCCCATCCTCACATTGTATTCAATTACATAGGGATCGCCATTCACATTCATCAGCCCCAGGAAAAGAAACCCCTTGTAATCAATACCGGCTTTTTTAAGTCCGTCAATGGTGGGTTGCACGATGCGGGCTTTTACCTTTTCCATAAATTCGCCCTGGGCGAATGCAACGGGCGAAACAGCTCCCATACCCCCCGTGTTGGGGCCTGTATCTCCTTCTCCAATGCGCTTGTAGTCCTTGGCCTCGGGCAGCAACACCCAGTTGGATCCATCCGTGGCCACAAATACGGATACCTCTATGCCCGAAAGAAACTCTTCCACCACCACCTTTTGCGAGGCAGCCCCAAAAGCTTTGTTCAGGAGCATATCTTTGAGGGTTTCTATGGCTCCGTCCAGGGAGTTTACAATAACTACCCCTTTCCCGGCGGCCAGGCCATCGGCTTTTAACACATAAGGGGGCTTCAGGGATTCCAGAAAATCCACCCCTTCTTCAAAGGTTGCTGCAGTAAAGCTTTTGTATGCCGCCGTGGGGATGTCGTTTGATGCCATAAACTCTTTTGCAAACTCCTTGCTCCCTTCCAGTTTTGCACCTGCCTGATCGGGGCCCACAATCAGCAGCTGGTCGTCAGTGAACCGGGCTTCAAGGTAATCCCTGATCCCGTCTACCAGGGGCTCCTCGGGGCAAACCACCACCAGGTTGATTTTATGTTGGCGGATAAAGGATTCAACAGCACCAAAGTCGTTCATGTTGAGGTCAACATTGGTTCCGCAGTGTTGGGTGCCCGCGTTTCCGGGTGCGATGTATAATTTTTTACACAATGGACTTTGCTCGGTTTTCCATGCAAGGGCATGTTCGCGCCCTCCCGATCCCAGTATTAATATGTTCATGCTTTAAAATAATGTTTCGTTTACCAGCTTATCCGTTTTCTTCCTTAGCTTCCTGCTTAGGGTAATCAAGTCTTAATCAGGGGCTGATTTTGGCAGTTCAAAAGTAAAAAAAATATGGGAATGCATCTTTTTTTGTTTTGGTTTTAAACAATGAACAAGACTGCGTGTTTCCATTGGAAACTTTTTCAACAAAATTAGTTTCCCTGGTATTGTGAAAGTTTTACTATAATCAGACTTGTAGTATGCAGGAAATAGTACGTAAAATATCGGAAATTTATTTAAGGTACGGGATCAGGAGTGTTACCATGGATGACCTGGCACGCGAGCTGGGTGTTTCCAAAAAGACCCTTTACCTTCATTTTAAGGATAAAAATGATGTGGTACGCAAAGTCATTCATTACCTGATCGAGAATCAGAAATGCGGCATACAGGAGGTGCTTGAGCATCCCGGGAGCAATGCTATTGATAAGCTGATGATGATGACCCGCTTTTTTGCCGAACATCTTAAAAACTCCAATGCTTCCCTGACCTATGACCTGCAAAAGCACTATGCCGATGTGTGGGACGAGGTTATTGAGTTCAAGCGGGAAGAGGTTTTTAAACATATTATGGATAATATAAATACGGGTATTTCAGAAGGGCTGTACCGGGATGACCTCAACTATGAGATCATTGCCCGTGCCTACGTATCGCGCATGGAGATGTACCAGACTGATCTGTGGGAGCCTCTCTCGCGTTATCCCCTTGAGGAAGTTTTTCGCACACTGTTTATCTATCATATCAGAGGCATTGCCAACAACAACGGATTGAATTATCTGGATAAAAATATGGAGAAATGGAAGTAAACCAAAAGACCTTTTCGCGTTCAGTATTGAAAAACCGGCGTTCGTCCACTCCGGGAATGCCATTCACCGACTTGAATTATGTCAACAGCTATTCGGATCATAATTTTGAACCCAAAATAGAAATCACGAGAAAAACCTTTTTCATGAATACTTATGTAACCCCGAGAGTTATTTTTGCCATTTTAGCATTTATTTTTTGTTGTACAGCAACGGTTGCTCTTCATGCGCAGGAGTCTGTAAAGATGAGCCTGAAAGATGCAGTTGAGCATGCTTTGCAGCACAACCGGGAGCTGATGAATGCCCGGGCCGATGCCCGCATAGCAGGCAGGCAGGTGTGGGAGATCACTGCCAGTGGTTTACCTCAGGTTAGCGGAACAGTGGGATACCAGTACTTTCTGGACCTTCCTACCAATCTTATTCCTGCAGAGTTTTTTGGTGGGCAGCCGGGCGAGTTTGCCGAAGTTCAGTTTGGGACCGAGCAAAACCTGGTAGCTACCCTGTCCGTAAGCCAGCTGGTGTTTGATGGTAGTTATATTGTAGGGCTGCAAGCTGCACGTATATTCAGGGACCTGGCCAGCCAGAATTACCAGCGATCTGAGCTGGAAGTAAAAACCCTGGTAACAGAAACCTATTACCTCAACCTTGCAACCTCACAAAATCTTTCCATCCTCAGGGAAAATCTCTCCAACCTGGAGCGAAACCTGAGGGAGACCCAGGCTTTGTTTGAGCAAGGCTTTACCGATGCCATCAATGTGGATCAGCTGAAACTCACGGTGGCCAATCTCAGAAATAACATCTCAGGAATGGAACGACAGGATAAAATGCTGCGCGACCTGCTCAAGTTTCAGGTGGGCATGGATGTGGGTCAACCCCTTGAACTCTCAGATAACCTGGAGGAACTCTTTCGCAATATTTCCATGGAAGCACTGAGTATTCAGAATTTCGATCCCAGGAGTCACATTGATTTTCGTATTTCGCAATCCCAGGAAGATATGCAGCTAATGGCTTTGAGAAGAGAGTGGAGTTTCTATCTTCCCAATATCTCTGCGTCCTATACGCGTCAGGAGAGTGCATTCCGTAATGAGTTCAATTTTTTTGAAGGAGGACAACCATGGTTCCCCACATCCATTGTTGGGTTGAACATCAATATCCCCATATTCTCCAGTGGGCTGAGGAGGTCAAAAGTACAACAGGCAAGGCTGGAGCTTGAAAAGGCACAGAATATGACCCGTATGGTAGAACAATCCCTGTTGCTGCAGAAGCAGGAAGCAGCCAGTGAGATCCAGACTGCCCTGGAGAAATACAACGTGGAAAATGAAAATCTGCAGCTTGCAGAGCGAATCCTTGAGCGCACCAGGATCATGCACCGCGAAGGGCTGGCCACCAGCCTTGAACTTACCCAGGCCAGCGACCAGCTGCTCACTACCCAGGCCAATCACATCAATGCCATGTTTGAGCTGCTCAATGCCAAAAACAAACTTGATCGCGCCCTGGGACGGATGTAGCAGCGATAATCAATCCTGAAATTTTTACCGAAAAGTACAGAAAAATAAATAATAGCTATGAATACAATAACAAAGAACCCAATGAGAATTTTCAGCAGGATACGAAAAGGTTATCCAATGGTTTACCGGGCTTTGGCAGTAGCGGCTCTTATGGTGTTGATGGTTTCATGCAACAACGGACCCACCACTGATGCCGAACAGATCAGAAACCAGATCACAGAATACAATGAACAAATCGTTGAGCTCAACCAAAAGGTTTCGGAACTGGAACGACAGCTGGAGGAGTTGGGCGAGACCACCCAGAACAGGGTGCGCACACCCATTACGGTTGCGGTAATGGAGCCCGGCCCGTTTGATCACTTTTTCAGGGTAAATGCCAGTGTTGAAGCAATACGGCAGGCTACCATCAGCCCCGAGACCAATGGGCAGATCATGGAGATCCCGGTAGAAAAGGGACAACAGGTGAGAAGGGGGCAGGTGCTGGCAAAGCTCAATACTGCCGTCATTGAGAATAATATCCAGGAGGTACAAACATCGCTGCAGCTTGCCCAAACGGTTTACAGCCGCCAGAAACGATTGTGGGAACAGGAGATCGGCAGCGAGATCCAGTATCTTGAGGCAAAGAACAATTATGAGAGCCTGCAGTCAAGGTTGAAAACCCTGCAGTCGCAGCTGGATATGTCTATTATGCGTGCTCCGTTTGACGGGGTTGTGGATGAGATCTTTGCCAAGGAAGGCGAACTGGCCATGCCGGGAACCATGGTGATGCATCTGCTCGACCTCAGTCAGCTCTTTGTCAATGCCGATGTGTCAGAAACCTTTATCCCCGTTGTTAATCGTGGCGACCAGGTAATACTGCGGTTTCCCTCATTTCCTGCCTACGAGGAAAGGGTGCCCATTCACCGGCTTGGAAACATGATCAACCCTGAGAACCGCACCTTCCGACTGCAATTGCGCATCAGCAATCCCGATCAGCGCCTTAAACCCAATATGATGGCCGAGATCAGCATCCGCTCATTCTCTACCGATGATGCCCTGGTGGTGCCATCCATTTATATCAAGCAGGATGTGCAAGGCCACTTTATCTATGTTGCCCGCGAAAACCAGGAAGGCGACCTGGTGGCCCAAAAGGTTTACGTGGAGCGGGGCCTTGCAGGAGAAGGGCTCACCATGATCGCTTCGGGTCTCAATGCCGGCGACCGCCTGATCAAAGGAGGGCATAACAGGGTGAGCGAAGGTACCCTGGTGCGCATTACCGAAGAAGTGGCCTTTGCAACAAGGCACTGATGAGTTAAAACTAATTGTTGTGGAAAAACAATACACAAATCATGAGCGACGATAAAAACATTCAGAAGAAATACCGGGAGTTCAGACTTACCAATGCAGCCCTCAAGAATAAAAACACCATCTTTCTGCTTACACTTTTGTTTGCATTGTTTGGGATTTTCTCCTATCGGTCATTGCCTAAAGAACTCTTTCCTGATGTGGTGATCCCTACTATTATGGTTCAGACCATTTATCCGGGCAACCCTCCCATTGATATTGAAAACCTTATTACGCGCCCCCTGGAGAATGAGATCAATACCATCTCTGGTATCAAAAGCCTCTCCTCCTCTTCCACACAGGACAATTCCAATATCTTTGTGGAGTTTCAGACCGATGTGGACATCAAGTCTGCCCTGCAGGATGTAAAAGATGCAGTGGATCGCGTTAAAGCGGATCTTCCCGGCGACCTTCCTGCTGATCCCATGGTAATGGACATCGATTTTTCGGAGTTTCCCATTATCAATATCAATCTTTCAGGCGATTTTACTGTCAATGAACTCAAACGTTTTGCCGATTTCCTGGAAGAAGAGATCGAGGCCATCCCTGAAATATCGAAGGTAGATATCACCGGAATTGACGACAGGGAGATACAGATCAATGTGGACCCCCTCAAGCTCGATGCTGTAGAACTCAGCTTTCAGGATATTGAAAATGCCATCATGCAGGAGAATGTTTCCATGTCAGGTGGGTCATTGTTGTTTGATGATTTTACCCGTTGGGCTGTACGCACCGATGGGGAATTTACCGATGTGCG
>SLIL01000120.1 GCA_007135645.1 Bacteroidales bacterium | reverse complement strand
GGCCTGGACTGGACAGTGGGATTGAGAAACGGTGATGTTTCACAGGCTGAAAAGCAAAAGCAAAACCGCAATATGCCCGATGTGCTTGTTATTACACCTGAAAGCCTCCACCTGATGCTTTCACAGAAAGCCAAAACCCGCTTTTTCAAAAACCTGAAATGCATTGCCGTTGATGAATGGCACGAGCTGCTGGGTAGCAAAAGAGGGGTTATGGTGGAGCTGGCCATTGCACACCTGCGTAGCATCGCATCCGAATTAAAGATCTGGGGCCTTACGGCAACCATCGGCAACCTGGATGAGGCTCTGGAGGTGCTGGTACCATGGGATCAACAACGAAAAAAAATTGTGGCCCGCGAAAAGAAGAAAACCAGGATAGTTTCGGTATTGCCCGATGAGCCTGAGCTCCTCCCCTGGGCCGGTCACATGGGCAGCAAAATGGTTGATAAGATTCTTCCCATCATTGCCCAAAGCAAAACAACCCTGATATTTACCAATACCCGCGCCCAGGCAGAAACCTGGTACATGAACCTGCTGGAGGCAGACCCCTCGCTGGCAGGCCAGATCGCCATTCATCACAGTTCCATCGATGCCAATCTGAGGATCTGGATTGAAGACAATCTTGCTTCCGGCTATCTCAAAGCGGTGGTTTGCACCTCATCGCTTGATCTGGGGGTGGATTTTAAACCGGTGGATACGGTGATCCAGATCGGATCGAGCAAGGGAGTTGCACGCTTTTTACAACGGGCCGGGCGCAGCGGACACTCGCCCTTTGAAACTTCCAGGATTTATTTTGTCCCCACCCATTCCCTCGAGCTGGTTGAAGCTGCAGCACTGCAGGAGGCATACCGGCAAAATGCCGTGGAAAAACGTGAGCCTCTATTTCTCACCTTCGACCTGCTGGTGCAGTTCATGGTGACCCTGGCCGTGGGGGAAGGATTTTATGAAAAGGAGCTGAAAAAACAGGTAAAGTCAACCTTTGCTTTTGCTGAAATGACTGATGATGAATGGTATCGGGCACTGGCTTTTATCACCAGTGGTGGCACTACCCTGAAGAACTATGAAGAATTTCACCGGGTAGAAAAAGATGCTGACGGCTTTTACAAAGTAACCTCACGCAGGGTAGCCATGCTGCACCGGATGAATATGGGGGCCATTGTAAGTGATAAAATGATGCGGGTAAAATTCTACAGTGGCGGATATATCGGAATGATTGAAGAATACTTTATCACCCGGCTGCAAAAAGGGGATGCTTTTTTGCTGGCAGGCAGGGTGGTGGAACTGGTAACGGTTAAAGAAACGGATGCACTGGTAAAGCTCAGCAAAAAGAAAGATGCCCGCGCCGTAAGTTATATGGGAGGAAGAATGCCCCTAACCTCGCGGTTGAGCCATTTGCTGAGGCAAAAGCTATCCCTTGCAGCAAAGCCAGATAAAAAGGAAAGAGAACTGACATTTCTTAAGCCTTTAATGCGTTACCAGGAGGAAATTTCTGCCATCCCTTCTGAGGATGAGTTTCTGGTGGAGCGTATTGAAAACAAATACGGAAATCATCTTTTCTTTTACCCTTTCGAAGGCAGACTGGTACATGAGGTCATGGCAGCTTTGTTTGCCTGGCGCATTTCGCGAATTTATCCTGCAACCTTCTCCATGGCCATGAACGATTATGGTTTTGAACTGGCAAGCGACAATCCGGTTCCCTTAACCATGAAAGACCTTACCACTGTACTTAACCCTGAAAACCTGATGCAGGATGTTGCAAGCAGCATCAATGCAGCTGAAATGGCAAGGCGCAAATTTCGTGATATTGCCGTGATATCAGGGCTGGTAGTACAGAATTTTCCTTCCAGCCAGCAAAAATTTAAAAATATCCAGGCCTCCTCCAACCTGATCTTTAAAGTGCTGGAAGATCATGATCCACATCACTTTCTGGTGCGCCAGGCTTACACCGAAGTATTCAATTCGCAGATTGAAGAAACCCGGTTGCGTGATGCCTTTAACAGAATTGCCGGAAGCAGGATCATCGTCAGGGAATCCGAGAGGTTCAGCCCCCTGAGCTTTCCCATAAAGGTTGACAGCATCAGGCAACAACTTTCGGGCGAAGAGCTTGCAACGCGGGTGGAGAGAATGCGGGCTGTCATGGAGAAGAAACGGAAAAACCAACGAAGGGCATGATGCAACATGTGGAATTACAATTTGCCGGGGAAACCTTATGGCTCAACCCGTTAAGAACCTTGTTCTGGCCACGGAAAAGAATGCTGGTGTTGTCTGATCTTCACCTGGGCAAATCGGCCCACCTGAGGAAGCATGGTATTGCTGTGCCCACCCATACCCTGCCCAGAGATCTTTTGAGGCTGCAGAAGCTGTTACAACATTACAAACCCATGTCCGTTGCAGTGGTTGGGGACTTGTTTCATGCCGGGTTCAATAGCGAAACAGATTCTTTCAAAACGTGGCTGCATCCGTTTTCTGACATAAAGTGGTACATCGTCAAAGGAAACCATGATAAAGCTTTAACAGACACGAAAAGTATATCAGGTTTCAGCTTTTCAGATACCATGAAAGAAGGCCCCATAGTATTTATCCATGAGCCACAAAACACTGACCAGCCCACTATTTCAGGGCATATTCACCCGGGAGTGAAACTAAAAGTTGCTTCATGGCAAACCTTAACACTCCCCTGCTTTCTGGTTTCAGCAAACCAGATCATATTACCGGCATTTTCGGAGTTTACCGGGCTGGATACAGAATTTTTAAAGAACAACGATCATTTTTCACCCTATATCATAACAGAAAAGGAGATCATTTCCTTCTGACCAGTCCTGAAACAAGCCATCTGTAAAGTTCATTATCGAAAATGAAGGTATTTAATTACGAAATGCTTAGATTTGTAAGAGCACAAGAACAACTTATTACCAGATCCATAAAGCACCTTTAAACGTAAGATCATTTATTAAACTTGTGAGTTAATTTGCAAACCCGCTAAAAACTTCGAAATATGAACAAAACTATCCAAAACGTCAACCGTCGTGATTTCCTCAAAACCGGGACAAAAGCTGCTGCTGCAACCCTGTTTATGGGCACGGGAGGCTCCATACTTCTTGGGGCCTGTAACACCGTCCAAAAAACAGTTTCCATCCCCACTGTCACCCTCAACAACGGAGTTGCTATGCCAATGCTGGGCTACGGCACCAGTACCCTCAATGAAAATAACTGCAACCAGTGTATCGTGGATGCCATCTCGGTGGGTTATCGACTGCTGGATACCGCCACCATTTATGGCAATGAGGATTTTGTAGGGAATGGGATCAAAAGAAGTGGGATTCAAAGGGATCAACTGTTTATAACCTCCAAACTCTGGGTGGACGATTCGGGTTTTGAAAGTTCCAGAAAAGCCTTTCAAAGATCACTGGATAGATTAGGGACCGATTATCTTGATCTTTACCTTATCCATCGCCCCAGGGGCGATGTAAGGGGCTCATGGAAAGCCATGGAGGAACTTTACAGCGAAGGGAAGATCAGGGCCATTGGGGTAAGCAATTTTGAGCCCCATCAGCTGGACGATTTGCTCACCTATGCCAGCATAAAACCTGCCATCAATCAAATTGAGAACCATGTTTTCTTTCAACAACACGAGGCACATGCACACTTAAAAGAGTCAGGTATTCAGATGCAGGGCTGGTCGCCGTTTGCTGCAGGGCGTAACAACATTTTCAACAATGAAACCCTTGCCGGAATTGCAGAAAAACACAACAGGAGCATTGCCCAGGTTTGCCTGAGATGGCATTACCAGCGGGGAATCATTGCCATTCCCAGGACATCCCAAAAAGCCCACATGATACAAAACATCAATATCTGGGACTTTGAACTGGACCCAACCGACATGCAAACCATTGCCACCCTGGATTTAAACACTACCCAGTTCCCTGAGTGGGATTAATGAAGTGTCTGACGAGAAATATATGTTTACCGGTTAAGCAATAATTGATCAATCTGGTCATAAAGCAATTGTGCCTGGCTGGGGCGATAAGCATTTTTCTCCACTACCCTGCCCTGTTGGTCCACGATCATATATGCCGGCAAACCGCCCATGAATCCTATGGTTGAAAGGTCATTTCGAAATGAGTCGTTTAACCTGAAATGGTAGCCTGTGAGATTTTGTTTACGGATAGTATTCAGCCAGGTTGCTTCAGCATCGGGTTGATCAAAGTTGATATAAACCATGGCCATGTTACGCGATTCAAGAAAAGCCTTTAAGGGTTCATTATGTTTAAACTCTTCAAAGCATGGGCTGCACCAGGTGGCCCAGCAGTCGATAAGAAACGCCCTGCCTTCCAGAAGTCCCAGAAGATCATCAAAGGAACCAACAGGTTCTTCCTTATCAAGAATCGTAATACCTTCGGGCATCTGCCATTTCTCTTGTTGAAATGCGGTGTAGGCCTCAGGATCAAAGGTTTTTAGCAGCACTTCATGGAGCAGCTCCGCAGAAAGGTTATTGGCGAGAACGTTACCATCTTTGTCTACCAGGTAATTGCCTTTGTCAAATAATTTCTCTGCATAGCTGTATCCCCTTACTGCCACCTCACTATCCAGCTCCACCAGATTGATCCAGGGAAAAGATTCTTTTTCGAGCCATTGCAACCATCTGTCATGGTTTGACTCTGGAACAATGGTAACAATTTCCAAACCCTGATCCTTAAACTTTTCATATACAGGTAACAGATTACGAGTATTACGGGTGGTATTGCCACACCAGCTACCCGACATTTCCACGTAAACAAGCTTCCCACGTGCAATATCACTAAACCGTATATTTTTCCCCTGTGAATCGGGCAATCTGAAATTTTCAGACTGTTGACCCTGAGCATTGATTTCATTCTTGCGGGCAAGATACATCGAATACAATTCAATGTATGACTTTGAACTACGCAATAATGGGTCTTTTACCCCTTCAAGGTATTCTTTTAAGTCAGCGGTTTTCATAAAGCTATTATACTTTTCCCAGGAAGCAAGATAATTCAGCGATGTCATGGATTGATTATTTTCGATCATCCATGTTTTATGGAATTCAAGGATCTCTTCCTGAGTAAGATCGGGGTTCATGTTATAAGACATAAGTAATTCATGATCACTTGCTCTCTGAATATTAAGATCACCTGCTATTACCCTTGATCCCATATAAAAATTCTCCATATCCAGCTCAAGAATGATCTCTCCCGGTTCAATCACTATTTCAAATACATCTGTTAAATTGCGATCCAAAGCAATTATTGTGGAGTGAACCCAGGGTGATGTTCCGGTGTATTCAAAAAAATGATCATCAAACTCAATGACAACTTCGTCACCCAATCTTGGGCTTGTCATTAGATAGAATTTACCGGACTCTTGCCCGGTCACTTGTCCCTTTATGGTAAATTCAAAAGCCCGGGGTTGTTGTTTACAGCTTGTCATAAGCCCAATCAACAATAGCAAGATCAATACTTCTTTCTTCATTCTTTAGGTTTTAAGAGTTAATCAATAGGAATTAGATTCAGTTTCACTTCCAGTTGCCGGTACAGTTTTTCTCCGTCACTGGGCAAATGTGCATCCGGTTCAAGAATTTGGCCGTTTTCATTTACGATCATATAGGTAGGGAATTTGGTTAATTCAACACCTGCCTTTCTCATATCCTCCAGGAAATCATCGGTCAACAAAAAATGATAGCCCGTGAGCTCAAATGCAGTGATCATCCCCTTCCAGTTTTCACGATCAGGACGGTATTCCCGGGCTATGTAAACCATTTCAATACCATGCTTTTCCAGAAAAGGTTTCAGTTTGGTATTGTGTTGAAACTGATAGCGGCAAGGCAGGCACCAGCTACCCCAGAAATCGATCAAAAAAGGTTTATTACCCACCATTTCCAATAATTGCTGAAAGGAATTTACAGGTTCAGTTTCATCGAGAAAATAAATACCATCGGGTAAATCTCTGCGGGCCAGACTGTCATATAAAGCAGCTCCCGGGATCAATATATTCCTCAGGAATTGTCCGCCTTCAGTTTCTTCCATGTGAGGGTTTTCACTAAGGAAAGAAGTAGCTCGCTCCAATCCTTGCAATTGAAGTGCATACGTTTGGCTCATTACTCTTTGAAGCTGGTAATCCTGGGCTACTCTTTCAGGCAGCATATGCTCAATTTCATCATAATAATCCAGCCAGGAGCCCCCTCTGGCAGGCGGGTTGAATGCATCCCCTTTTTGAGCCTCGTAAGCATACAGGTAAGCATCAATATACCTCCCCGGCAGATTGATAAATTCAAAGCCTTCCCCTCCCAATGGATATAGGTTAAAGATTTCAGCATGTACCCTTTTCAGTTCTTTCACCTGTGATTCGTCAAGATCAAGATTTCGGAAAAATTGTTGTGGAAACATCCAGTAATCTTGTATGGTTTGAGCGAGCTCATAGGCTTTATAATAAATGGTATTAGCCCTGGCGATTTCAAAAAAATCCCTCGAAATTTTATTTTCTCTCAAAAGCTCTTCATATTTACTGATCTGGGAGTCGATCCTCTCTTGCAACTCAACCAAAAGATTATCAGGTTCCCTCAGGCTCCATTTGTGGTGAAATAAGGAACCCATGTATCCATTATCAAGTAAATTAAACTTCATTTGCCCCTTATCAAGGTTAACAGATTTGGGCAAATCTCCGGCTTGAGCACTCCAGGAATAGATATCGGGGGTATAGTAGTTTTTCCAGTCACCATGTTGTGCACCCGGACTTACGAATATATAATTCATGCCCGGGTGAACAATCAATGCACAGCGATGATAGATGTCTCTTTCCCCCTCATTCTGATAATAAAACCAGAAAAAATGTGTGCGGTCAATGTTTTTCCTGATCACAAAATGCCCGTTGCTATCGGGCTGTACTTTCAACCGATGACGGTGGTGGTTTTCAGGGGAAAAATAATAGGCAAGTTCTGACACACCATCATATCCAATGATCTGGCCCTCTATGGTTACATTGTATTGCTGAGCAAACAGACCCTTTGCTCCTGCCAGCAAAAGCAGAAGTGCAATGATAAAACTCCTTTGGTTAGTAAGAAATACCATAACTGCAAAATCTTAAGCAATACAAATATATCATATTATCATGGAAACGTTGTTTTTATAAATAAATTTCGTGAACTTTTTTTAAAAGACATTATTAAGGGCATCCGCAGTGACTGTATTAAATTTCAAGTCAGGGATAATCATTAAATACTATTTGTTTTCGATATAATCTTTATTTCTCAGGAACACAGATGACGCAGATCATCCGGATAATCGCGGATTAAAAAATCCGTGTAAATCCGTTCAATCCGCGTTATCTGTATTCATATGCTTTCATGTATCTATAATCTGGCTGATGCAACCTGTTTTATGTCCTGCGCATTAATCAAATTCACCTCGGAGAGGTGAAATAGCGATAAAAACGGTAGAACCCCATATATCTCAACCACCCACCTCGTAGAGGTGAGATAGCAATAGAAACAGAGAAATCCCCTATATCTAAACCACCCCAGCGGGGTGGAATAAAAATCATTAAAACAATATCTATCGCACCACCTACGGGGTGCTTTTTTTCTGGTCATTCTATTCGTGCTATCGCTATTTGCCTTCTACGAAGGCGTTCTTCCTCAGCTCATTTATTTCATTGTATATTTCCAATTAATAAAACCCTTTACATAAATGGTAAAAAAGGATTGTTATCCCGATGCAAACTATTTCCATTTGTGCCTTTGAACCCAAAAATATCCACCATTTAAAAACCTATGATTGAGTTCACTCCGAAAAGTACAATACCCCCCATCCCCCTAAGAGGGGGAGCTCGCAACCCACTGAATTTATGCAAGTTATAAAGAGCAGTTTTATCAATAGCATTTAAAAAAAGACTTTTTAGAGTGAACTCATGATTGCAATTATTGTTAGAATATAAAAACTACTATACCATGGCCTCTCAAAATCCTGTCAGCATATTCTGGTTTCGTCGCGATTTGCGCTTGTTTGACAATAAAGGGCTTTATCATGCTTTGGGAAAAAGCAAAAATGTTATCCCACTTTTTATTTTTGATACGGAGATAATTGACAGCCTTCCTGAAAATGATGCCCGGGTAGAGTTTATTTATGACCAGGTAAAACAGATGCAAAATGAGTTACAAAAAAGGCATCGTAGCATTGTTGTTGTAAAAGCCCCCCCCCTTTCTGTTTTCAAAAAACTGGTTGAAGAACATCCGGTAAAAGCAGTTTATTGCAACAAGGATCATGAACCTTACGGAATTGAACGCGATGAAAAAGTAAGAAAGTTACTGGAATCAAAGAATATTGAGTTTCACTCCTGGCTTGATCATCTTTTGTTTGAAAAGGAAGAAGTAGTGAAGAATGACGGCAAGCCCTACCATGTTTTTACCCCTTATAGCAAAAAATGCCGGGAAGTTTTAACAGAAGAAAATTTAAAAAACTATCCATCAGGAGATCTTCT
>SLIL01000159.1 GCA_007135645.1 Bacteroidales bacterium | reverse complement strand
GTAACAAGGGTCTCATACCCCTCTTTTTCAAAAACAACCTCAACGGTTTCAAGGGGCTCCAGGCCTTCAATAAAATAAAACCCGTTGCGCAGCTGATCAGGATTGTTGGAATACTGGTTGAAGAGCGATTCCCACCCGTCAGTCACGTAAACATGGTCGCCGATGGTAACAGTTACATCGTTGAGGGCCAGTCCGGTTTCAATATCTTTTATGATCCCAGTGGCAACACCAATGGCGGGGCGGTCAATATCATGCCACTCAAGGAATGAGCGAAAGGCAGACAGAGCCTCGAGGGTTTTCCACTCGCGATTCAGGTTGAGCATCTGCTGCCCGGGGTTGGTATGGAAACCGGCTTCACTGAGCAGCGAGGCCATGTTGGTAACCCGGTTCACATACAAAAAGGGCCACTGGTTTTCATGATGATGAACATTACCCTGGTAAAACACCCGGTCGGCAAAATTGCCCCGGCGATCGATGCGCATGGCACTGGTGAGGTCCCAGTCGAGGATAGCCCCATAGTCGGCACCGCCTTCAGGGGTTTTTTCCACCAGCTCCCCATTGGACTTCCAGCCGCCGTAAAGCATCAGGGTGCTGTTGACATGAGATGGGCCCGCATCACTGTGAATGGAGTAGTAAAAGTCAGACCCCAGTTCATTGGCCAGGTCCACCCTACCCTCCAGGGAGATGTAATCCTGATCGGTGTGCCGGGCAAGGAAAACGGTATCGATATCGGTAAGATCAAAAAAGTAGTCACGAAGATCCCATGCTACACGAAGCACTTTTTCTGCTTCAGAATAGCCGAACAGCCCCATGTTTTCAGTCTGGGAATGCCCCGGATCAATAAACAGGTTCCAGTCGCTCAGACCGGTTATCTCCTGGGCTTTAAGCCCTGAGGAAGGAAACATGAGCAATGAGCCCAATGCAAAAATAAAAGAAAGCTTGAGTATATACTGGTAAAACTTTGTCATGGCAAATACGATTTAAGGGTTTGCAAATACTGGACTATCTGAGCTCCATCAGGTAAATGGTACCATCATCGGGGTTGTCGAATAGTACTTTTGTACCACATGGAGAAACAGCAGGTTTCAACGCTGTAAGCTGGGTGTGGGGGGTCAGGTGTACTGATTCACCGGTATTCACATCCACCAGATACAATTCTCCTCCGGTTATTACGTAGCCATTGTCTTCAACCATGCTTACCACAACATACTTTTCTCCGGGCATCCATGAAGCACGTTCTCCATGCCCCAGGTTTCTAAGTCCTGTTCCGTCTGCATTTACCACATGCAACCCCAGCCCCTGAAGCTGAAACACCAGTTTATTGCCAGATGGCGAAGGACGCATGTTAAAAATGATCCTCCCTTCAAAGTCCGCAATTCGTTCACTCTGGCGGGTGGTTTTGTTCATCGCATGGATCTTATCCAGAAAATGATAGTTTATTTGCGCAGATTGCAAATCCATCAGCGAAGGAGTGCCATTGGATCTTGCTGTCATTTGTGGTGTGCGCAGTTCCAGCTGGCGATTCAAAACCAGTGCCACCTGCTGATCCGACCAGAAGGGAACCCCTTGCAGATCGCGGGTTTTGTCCTGCACAATCTCATAGGCCCCGCTGCTTACCTCATACACCTTTACCTGGTGAAAACGGCGGCGGTTTTCTGTAATCACCGAACGGGCAAGGATATACTCCCCATCGGGCGACCAGGAAAAACCAAAGCCTACACCATGATCGGCAGTAAGCAACCGGACATTGCTCCCATCGGCATTGGCAAGCCAGATACCGTTTTGCTTATCCGAAGTAAAAGCGATGGTTTGCCCATCGGGCGACCATACAGCATTGGAAAAGTTATGATCTGCAGATGAGATCAAAGCAACGGGTTCATCTGCTGAAAAGGGTTGTGCAATTATTGCAGGAAATCCTGCAACCAAAAAGAATAGCAGGAGAAAGAATTTCCTGTTTCTTTTATCTTTGCAACCGTTCATCGTGTTTACTATTTTCTTTTCGTTCATGATTTGGGCTGTTATTGTTTTGATAAAAAATGGATGATTTCCTAACGATTCCTGATGACCTTGCTTACAAATTGCTCTCCCCCGGCAGTCTGAATTCTTACATAGTAGAATCCGGGCACCAGGTAAGACAGGTCGATCTTGTCATAGCGCGTTTCGTTGTTTCTGATCTCTTTTGCAAGAAGCCTGCCATTGGAATCAAACAGGGCAATGGTCCTTTCTCCCGGGTTCTTCGGATAGCTGATCCTGCTGTAAGTATTGGCAGGATTGGGAAATGCTTCCAGCACAATATGCCGGGGCTGCCCTGCAAATGTTCCTTGCTGGGTGGTAAAAGCATTTACATCAGACCATACCGAATAGCCGCAACTGTTGATAACCCTTGTGCGGACATAGTGGGTATGGTTGCCCAGCAGAAGATTTACAGAAACAAAGTTCATGCTCACCGGCTGCTGATCTACCACCAGGTATTCCGGGTCAAAGCTATGATGAGAAGCAATCTGCAAATGATATCCTTCAGCACCGGGCACGGTATTCCATTGCACGGTAGTGGTAAGGTTTACATTCTCTGCTCCGTTTGCAGGAGCATTCACCACGGTGGTTTCTGGTTGTCCGGTAAAGAAAGTACCCAGCGCCGACCACGAAACGGCATCCTCTGCAATGGTCTTTACCCGGTAAACATAATCGCGCTGCCCTTCAAGGAAACTTTCGGGCAGACTATATGAATTACCGGGTATTACGGGCGAAGTGTAAATGACTGAACCGGGATTCTGAGCCCGTGAAATGAGCACCTGGTATCCCTCACCTTCTGCCATCTCTTCCCAGCTGAACAACGATCCATCGCAAATGGTCTCGTTCAAAGGACTTACAAGGGTGGCCGGCGACATAAAAGTAAACGTTGTGGCATCGGAGAGGTTGCCCAATCCACGGTTTCCGAAGAATTCCTCCACCGCAAAATAGTTTTTATCCTGGTGGTAAAGCAGCGAAAAGTCATTGCCAAACACCACCTGCAAAAATTCAGCATCAGAATGGGTTCCCTTGGCCGGATCATCCTCCCAGCCATAAAGCAGGAACCTGCTGGCAGGGGAGTTGATGATATTCATGGCCACTACATCGTCGCTCATTCCACCCACGGCACCCATTTCTGCAATCTGGGGTGCACCGGGCTGATCCTCAGGCATCCAGGGGATAAAGGGAAAGATGGTTTTCTCGGAAAACAGATCCTGGGCAAGATAACCCACCAGGTCTTTGGTGGGGCTGATATAGCTGGAGGTATTGTAAAAGATCAGTCCCTGTGCCAGATTGTGCGGGTTCTCGCGGTTGGCAATGATCTGGTCGGCAATTTCGGTGACCGGCCAGTTGCTTTTTAACCCATCATCTTTGATTTTTAAAAGATCAGGAGTGATCCCTTTAAGGCCTTCAGGAATATCGTCAAGCGGCATATCTTTGTTGGAATACAGACGGTATGAACCCAGGCTGGGATAGTTATGCCTGTCGTAGCGCGATGCCTGGTAGCCCCACCATTCAGTTAGGGTAACAAAATCCTGCGGACCGCCGATCACCCAGTAGAGCTGTGGCGAGATATAGTCAATGGCCCCGTCGTGCAGCCATGCCAGTGGATCACAGTAGATCACATTGTAATTGTCATTCCCTGATATTCCTGCAGGCAGGGTGGTGCCCCAGTTGGCAGCAGCAGCTGCGGATGTTGAATAGATACCGGCAGGACTCATGCCAAACACCAGCGAAGGATTTATGGCTTTGATGGTATCGTTAACCTCCCTGACCATATTGTTGACTGATGCCCTGCGGAAATTGCCCCGGTTCAGGGTGGGATACCACTGGCCTACAAATTCCTCGGTAGCATAGGTGTCGTAGGTTTGCTGGTCAGCACTAAGAGGCATACCTGAAGGATAGAAATAGTCATCAAAGACTACTCCATCCAGGTCATAATTGCTAACCAGGTCGGCAACAATTTCTTTGATTAATTGCGTGGTGGCGGGTATTCCCGGATCAAAGTAGGTTCGTCCGTTGTGTGTAAATATGAGTTCAGGATGTGTTTGTGAATAATCGCCCGGCTGCCCGCTAAACTGGCCGGCAGTAATTTCAAAGCGATAGGGGTTTAACCATGCATGCACCTCAATGCCTCTTTTATTGGCTTCTTCAATAAGAAATGCCAATGGGTCATAACCGGGATCGTTGCCACGGGTGCCGGTGATCCAGTGCGACCATGGTTCATAGGCCGATTTGTACAAGGCATCTGCACTGGGGCGTACCTGGAACAAAACCGCATTGATATTGCCTTCCTGTAAGGTATTGAGAATGTTTACAAGTCTGTTTTTTTGATTAATGGCCGAAACAGAGTTGCTGTGCGGCCAGTCGATATTGTACACACTGGTAAGCCACACGGCCCTGAGTTCGCGATCAGGCTGTGAAGAAACGTGAGATGTGGTTAATAATAAGATCAGTATTAAGGGTATAAGTTGCTTCATTTAGATGGGAGATTGGTTATTGATTATTGGGTTATTGGGTTAATGGGTTATTCGTCATTGTTAGGAACAATTGCGTTGTAATTAAGAAAAGGAATGCGGGCAGTGGTTAAAATACTTTACAGATCTCAACCACTGCCGTCCCTTTTCAAAAACTAAAACAAGCAATCATCTCTTTATCTTTTTACATGGTCAATTCCCATACCGAAGGTTATCACACCTGTAACATAGAATTCGGGTTCTTCGCTGCCATCCAGTTTCCAGCGCTTGATACCGGATTGACTGCCATCACCCACAATCTCTCCCAGGAAATTGATATCATCTTCGTGGCGGAAGGGATAGTACAGGTATCCACCGTCGGCATCCACCACCATTTCGGTAATGTATGTGCGCTCAGCCTCACCTCCCTGCATGGAGAAATCTTCCAATGGGTCGATCAGCTGCAGGTTGGTGCCATCGATATTACATACGTACAGCCCCGGATCAACGCCACCCGCTGCCTGGTTAATGGCCAGGTAGATTTTCTGGTTTTCCAGGTCTACCTCAAAAGTGCGGATCTTGTAGTCAAACAACGGGTCAAATTTGCCCAGGTAAGCTCCTTCGGTGGTAAAACGGTAGAGGCCTCTTCCGGTGCCATGCTTGCTGTACCAGATCTCCCCATCCACAATACGGATAGCACCGTCGGTCCAGCCAAAGGCAGAAGATACCCCAATGGCATTGGCCAGGTCGCTGCCTTCACTGGCCTGGTGGAACACGTAAGGCTCCGGATAATCGGCATCCTGCTCCTGGTAGTTCAATCTTCTTGCTCCCTGGAACCTGTCGAGCCAGTACACCGTACCATCAGGACCTACAGTACCTACAAACGGATCGTCGCGGTAATCATGATCAGGGCCTGGTTCGGTAATAGTCCAGCGGTTGCCTCCACTGAGATTGGTTGTAAAGATATATCCGTCAGCAGGAGTTTCCGGTGGTGAGAAGCGAATATTATCTCCGGCAACCGTTACCACGATACGCTCTTCAAACACTGTCACCGACAAGGGGTGCAGGCCCACATCTACCCCGGCATCTTCATGGGGCAGATCGGTACCGGTATAGAGCATCTTCTTATACAATCTCTGATTGAGGGCATTGGTAAAATATAGGGTCTTTGCAATCTCGGCCTGCACATTGATCACCCGGGTTGCATGCAGGGTTTCTACCCCATCAAACAGTTCCAGTGTAACCACGTACTCTCCCGGGGGGTTGTAAGTGGTGATGGGGTTGGGCTCCTGGGAGGTTTCTCCGTTGCCCAGATCCCACTGATAGGTTACCTCGTCTTCAAGACCGGGATATTCAAAATACACTGCCCTGAAAGTAACCGTATCATCGTAAACGACACCAGTGGGTTCGTATTCTATTCGGGGGTTGGGCTTCTTTACAGTAAATACTTTGCTGTATCTTTTTTCCTCCCCGTCAGCAATCACCTTCAGATGAGCTTCATACTCTCCAGGCAAAGGATAATAAACACGCTGTGGCTGAATATCGGTATACACAGAATCCTGTGTAACATTTCCTTCGCGAATGATCCGTCCCTGGGGGAAAGTCCAGTGAAAAGACTCTCCGTATTTGGAGTTGTTGATAAACTGCACCTCAGCGGGGGCATTGAGGTCATCTTCATCCACAATGGTGAACCCAATGGTTGGGGTCCCCCAGCTTTTTTCCTCTTCTTTATCACAGCTATGAAGTATAAAGGCTGTTAAGGCGATAAAAAGAGATATCCGGATAAAAAATAATTTCTTCATGTCTTTGAATTTTATAATTAAAGAATTCTGAACGTTCGGGTTGAAGTAGCGATGGCATTGCTGTTTTCAAGTTTAGCAGCCGTTTCAATGGTTACCCTAGTATTATCAGCAACAGTAGCTTCCCTTAGAAAATCATTAAATATTTCCTTATTCATATTGGTAAGGTAGTACTCCATTCCCTGTTCTGTAAGCTCACCGGTGTAGAATCCATCTTCATCCACCACGAAATAAACCAGCGAAAAGGGATTGATCTCAGGAAAGAAGGCCACCAGGATATGCCTTGTTACCTTTGGAGCGAAGGCCTCTACCACTTTGGTAAAAAGCTCCTCTTCCATTTCATTGATCAGTTGCTCATTGGATCGTCTGGTGAGTGCATAATTTTGCGGTACTATGAAGTCGTGCAGGATCACATAGGCATTTTCCATGGTTTGATAATACTGATCCAGGTTACCGCCTTCCTCAGGATAATAAGCAAACTGGGTGGTAGGGGTAATGATGGAATCTTCCGTTAAAACGGTTGAAAGCTCATGCACCGTATTGTTGGAATCGGATGTGGGCACTGTGAGTTTGATATCGTAGGTTCTGAGTTTGAACCCTCTGTGGGCGAAGGTTATTTCGTCTATATCATCATTTACGGCCCATGAAACGTTTCTCAGGGTAAGGGTATCCCCGGCCGGAGCATCAGGCATCTGGGCCAGCAGATTAAAAGGCACCATCTCACCGGTAAGCCTGCCCTGATCAGCCAGGGGATCATTTTTTTCGCAAGCCCACAAAATGACAGCGAATGTAAGGATAAGGATTTTATAAATCGTTTTCATATTGTTGCAGGGTTATTGGTTTGACAATGTTGAGTTTTCAATCCACCAGAAAGGAGTAACCACCCAGTCATCGGCACGGGCACCCAGCCTTTCAATTTCATTGGGGTTGTAAATATATTCGGTCTGGGGATCGTAGGGCATGCGCATGATCCAGCGCCCTTCATAAAGTGGTAATGCATTCTCGGGGTATTGCAGCTCAGGATAAGCCTGGGTAGAATAACCATACCGGCGCATATCTGCCCATGTTTCGGGTTGCAGGTACAAAGCAATGTACTTTTGCATCATGATATGAGCGATCTGAAGCTGTGAAGCACTTTGTGCCACGGCCTGCGATTGGCGGTAAGCATTGAACTCTCCCGCCACGCCCAGGCGCTGAAAATTACGCTGAATACCATTGAGGTAAGCCTGGTATGCTCTTTCCATGTCTCCCTGATAAAAAGCCGCTTCTGCTTCAATAAAATAAAGCTCCTCATCGGTAATAAAAACAATGGGCGAATCGTCTTTTGTCCAGTACCCGTCGTAAAGGATTGCAAAATCATCAATATCCAGAGCGCCGCGTCCGGTACTTGCCGGAACAGACAAATAATTCCCGTTGGCACCCGGAGTGGTAAGCTCATACAGTCTGGGGTCATGCTCACCCGACAGGGTCATGGCATGCATAAAAAAGTCGGTATGGATGGATGAGTTAAGCGTATTCCTGATCTCTGCGAAGTCCCACTGCGGGCTGGGTCGTGAGGGGCCCCACAGATTGCGGTACCAGTCGCTGTCGGCATTGGGGGGATAGGCAAATAAGGGTTCGGCCCAGTTTGTCCGCGCAAGGTCAACATAAGAGAGTACCTGATCATATCCACCCTGGAAGTTTGCTGTATGCAGCTTCATACGGGCTTTAATGGCATAGGCGAAAGAGAGCCATTTGGCCACATCGCCCTGATAGATATGATCTTCCGAAGAGGTCATTAGGCGGTCGGTAATGCTTGCTTTTTTCAGGGCTTCAATCCCTTCATCCAGCCATCTTTCGGTTTCGGCATAAACCACATCCTGCGAATCATAGGTAGGGTTGTAGATTCCTGTAAAAGCATCCAGGATAGGCATATCACCAAACATATCGGTAGCCGTGAGGAACGAATAGGCAAACATCACCTTCCCAACACCAATGTAATTTTGGGATCCTTCTTCCCTGGCAAACCCAACCATTTTGTGGGCATTACCAGCCACATCAAAGTAGTGCCTGCGCCATGCGCCATATCGCAAAATACCACGGTAATCCCAGCGGTCTTTTACTGCGCTGCCTCCAAATTCTGTGGTAACATATTGAGTTATGTAAACAGTAGTCTCGGCTTGCCCGTAGTGAGCATAGGCCATATTGCCCAGAATAGCGGGCAACATATAGTTGGGGGTGGTCCTTTCGTCATTATCCAACGATTC
>SLIL01000006.1 GCA_007135645.1 Bacteroidales bacterium | reverse complement strand
CTGCCGATGGCAGAGTACTGTACTCCTCTAGTCATGATGTGGACAGGAATACGCCCGATGCATTATTGCTTTCTGATATTCAGGAGATCGCAGGCCGGTAAAAGGCTTTAATTCAGGATAGGGTCTGAAGGATAATTAGCCCAGATAGCATAATCGTTGCCCATCTTTTTCAGAATACTCCCCCACATCGTTTCAGGGCTATCGGCCAGCACACAATCCAGGGTTGCCTGGGTAACGATCCATGACTTTTCGCCCATTTCACGGTTCAATTGTCCGGGTTCCCAGCCTGAGTATCCAATGAAAAACTTAACGTCTGATGGACCTACAAGTTTGAGTTCAATGAGCTCCATTAGTTTTTTGATCTCCCCACCCCAGTAAAGATCACCAAACACATGCAGGCTCCCGGGAATCTTGTCTCCAAGAGTATGCAGGTAGAATAAACGTTCGGGGTGCACTGGGCCGCCCAGGTAAAGAGGAAAGTCTATTTTTGGAAAGTCTTTAACCACCTCGTTCAGCTTCAAATGCACCGGCTTATTGATGATCAGTCCAAATGTTCCTTCATCGGGGCTGTGCTCAACCAGCAACACAACGCTTTTGCTGAAATAAAAGTCGCGTAGTGCCGGTTCGCTGATCAGTAATCTGCCTTGTGAGGGTTGCAGTTTGGGTGTCATGAGTATTCGTTTTTATGAATGGGGAATAGTAATTCCTTTAAAAATCTGGTTTCGAAAAACCTTAAAGCTTTATCTTTGCTCTGTTAACTGCTTCAACAACAAAAAGAATACCATTGTTCACAAATCTGCCTTTATGCCTGACAGTAAAAAATATATTTACCAGAAACTCAGAAAAGAATTTCCTGTTTTTACCTACGAATCTTTCCGCTGGACCATCAATGAGAACTTTTTGCAGGTACGTTATCATTTTAACCTTTCAGGAAAATATGATTTCTATCCTGCGTACAAAATTCCTCTTGAAAATGGTTTGCCGGAGGAAATTACAGAGGAGTTTCTGGAAACCCTGCTGCTTTACCTGGGCATGGCCGAAGTGATCAGCTACTGGAAGACTGCCTGTTCTCCCAAAATACATATCAAACCATTTAGGTTGAATCCGGAACAACGGCAATGGTGGACAAGACTTTTCTTTCATGGTTTGGGTGAATTCTTTTATACCAACGGCATTGAACCGGACGAACAGGATTTTCTAAGATTCAGTTTTGATCAAGATACCAGGGTACTGCCAAGGAATATAAAGGCAACCGGAATTGGTGGTGTGATCATACCCGTAGGGGGCGGGAAGGATTCCCTGGTAAGTCTTGAGTTGTTAAAGAATATGGATCAGCCCCGGATGGCATTTGCCATCAATCCGGGCAAAGCAACCCTGGAATCAGTAAAAATTGCCGGTCTTGAAGATCGGTTTTTCAAGGTGGAACGAAGCCTCGATCCCACACTGTTACAACTGAATCAGGCAGGTTTTCTTAACGGGCACACTCCATTTTCTGCCATAGTGGCATTTGTAAGCGTGCTGGCCTCGGCAATTACCGGCTATAACTACATTGCTCTTTCCAATGAATCCAGTGCCAATGAACCTACCATACCAGGTACGAAGATCAATCATCAGTATTCTAAATCCTATGATTTTGAGAAGGATTTTACAAACTTTGTGGAAAAATTTATTTCTGCCGATATTCACTACTTCAGCTTACTGAGACCATTGAATGAATTGCAGATCGCTGCACTTTTCAGTCGTAACCCGGCTTATCTGCCCATTTTCAGATCCTGCAACGTGGGGAGTAAAACCAATTCCTGGTGCTGTAACTGTCCCAAATGCCTGTTCACGTACATTATGCTGTCCCCGTTTTTAAAACCTTCAGCAGTGAAAGAGATCTTTGGAGAGGATCTTCTGGAAAAGGGATCACTTACCCCGCTGCTGGAGCAACTCTCGGGCATCGCATCAGAAAAACCATTTGAATGTGTTGGTACCATTGACGAGGTGAATGCAGCCCTGGTGTTTCTGGCACAGCAATACCCCGATAATGAATTGCCTGTTTTACTAAAGCATCACCGCAGGTTAACCGGAAATATCCTTTTCGCATCACTTTCCCGGCAACTTAATTACTGGAATGATGAGCACAATCTTTCCGAAGACTTCGAAAATCTGGTCAGACAAAATCTGACAAGTATCTCAACAAATTTACAGACACAGCAATGATCAGGGAATATTTTGCAGAAAAGTTTTCCGGTAAGGTAATCGGGCTGCTGGGAGTTGGCAGGGAGGGATCTGCTACCTGGTCGGTATTGTCAAAATACCTGCCTGATGAAAAATATGTTATTGCAGACTTAAACAAGGAGGTGGTCCGGGCATTGAAAAAGACCTGTAAACCCGGAAGCAATATTACATTCTGCCATGGGAAAGATTATCAGGAAGCTTTTGCACAATGCGATGTAGTATTCAAATCGCCGGGTGTCTCCATGAAAAAACTGGGCAACATTTTTTCTGACCGTGGCCCTCGCCTCACTTCACAAACCGAAGTATTCCTGGAGCTTTTTCGCAGACAGGTGATTGGTGTTACCGGAACCAAGGGGAAAAGCACTACGGTGAGTCTGTTGCAACATATTTTTGAGCATGCAGGCCGTCCTTCGCTGCTGGCAGGAAACATTGGTGTACCGCCCTTCGAACTGCTCGAAAAAACAAATCCGTCAACCATTATTGTGCTGGAGATGAGCAGCCATCAGCTTGAAACGCTGAAAATTTCGCCTTCCACAGCTATTTTGCTCAATATTTTTGAAGAACATCTCGATCATTACGAGTCCTACAAAGCCTATCAACTGGCTAAAATGAATATCAGCAGGTGGCAGCACACAGGCGATGTGTGTATTTACAATGAATCGAATGAGCTTCTGAGAATGCTGATCAAAGAATTTCCAGGCAAAGGATCGCTTTATGCTGTAAACGGCATGTCTGGTTCGGGAAATGGTGCCCGTTGCTTGCACGATGATATGGTGCTGACAAGAAATGGAGAAAAAATGATTATTCAGGGGGTTTGCAAAAACAGGCTACTGCCTGGAGATCATAATCTTACCAATATTCTGTCGGCAGCCACTGCAGCATTGGTTCACGGGGTTGAGCCTGTGCATCTGCAACAGGCGATTGCAACTTTCAAAGGGTTGGCACATCGCCTTGAGCTGGTGGGGGAATTTAAGGGGGTTCGTTATTACAACGATTCTATCAGCACGGTACCCCAGTCAACCATTGAAGCCATCAAAACGTTTCCGGATGTGCAAACACTGATCCTGGGAGGTTACGACCGGGGGGTTGATTACCAGTTGCTTACCCGCTATTTACTGGAGAAAAACATTGCTCACCTGGTGTTTTTGGGAAAAGCAGGCAAAAGAATGTTTGAAGAACTGAGCTTTTCAGGGTATGAAAACATGAAGGGGTGCCACCTTCTGGAGGATTTTGAGGAGGCCGTTTTCAAGGCGATTGAGTTGAGCCAGGCTGGGGGAGCATGTTTGTTATCGCCGGCAGCAGCCAGTTATGATATGTTTAAGAATTTTGAACAGCGGGGAGAAAAATTCAGGCAAATCATCAGGAGCTTATCTGATGATGTTGCCTGAAAAGTTCATCTGGAAATGGCGGGCATTAATAGCGATCAGCCTTTTTTAGCTTCAGCTGGTTTTGCCGTTGTGTTCTTTTTTACGTTGCGAGGTCTTAGCTTGCCATAGGTTCCGCGGAATATTTTGCCTCTTCTGGTTTTCAGGTCTCCTTTTCCCATAGTCAATGTTAAGTTTATGTTAAGAATAATTGAATTGTTAAGTGTTCGATAACTACAAATATAAAAAAAACCTGAAAAAATTGTTCATTTCAACGAACTTTTGCGCTAAAATAAAAATAGTATGCAGGTTTGTTTTGCAGGTATATTTTGTAATTTTGCAGGATTATAATATTAAGTCCACTCCGAAAACTTGTTTTCGGCAAATCTGTGATCATTATTAATTTTTCAGTTCATTGTATTTCAGGCTTTAATATCTGTGTGAATCTGTGTAATCTGTGGACAATAGACTTTTTGTAGTGGACTCAATATTACATCCTATTCCCCTGATCAAAAGAAAAAACTTTACAGGATATGTATTTCAATGTAGAATTCTTGTTAAAAGAAAGAATGGTCATCCAAATCTTTGCGGTGATTTTTGCAGTTTTTTTTCTGGTACCTTCAGCAAAGGGATCAGGTAAAGAAGTTGTGGTGATCAACGGGTCTCATGTTTACAGTTTCTTTAAAAGTGATTTTGATTTAAAAACGGCAGCAGTCATGGATGAAAATGCAGTGCATTTCATCGTGGACGAATACCCGGTTTTTAAACTGCCTTTCGGGCTTAAGAAATATGCAGAGAGCCTCATGAGTTATCCCGAAGAGGCCATTCGCAATCATGCAGAGGGGGTGGTACTGGTAAATTTTGTTGTGGAGAAGGATGGCCATATCAGCAATGTGAGAATCCTGCGCGGAATAGGATATGGGTGCGATGACGAGGTGCTGAGGGTGTTTAAAGAATTCCCTTCTGCCACACCCGGAAAAATCGGGGGAAAGCCCGTGAGGGTAGGCATGACCCTGCCAGTTCGATTCGAGTTGAAAAATTAAAAGTATATGCAAGCCAAAACACGAAAATCACCTGAGCAAACAAAGAAAATTACCGGATTATTGTTAGGCATTGCAGGTTTTTGCATGCCTTTGTTTTTTACATTCAGTGGCCTCTCCTTCGCCGGGCACATTGCATTGGGAATATTTCTCATGGCGGCCGTTTTCTGGATGTTTGAAACCCTGCCCATTTATTCTACCTCTATGCTGGTTATTTTTCTGCAGATCAGCCTGCTCAGCCAGCAAGGGATCTTGTTTTCTGATGCGTCTTTGCCGGCAACAGCTGCTGAGAGTCGGGGCCAGGATGAATGGATGGTTTCGGCCTCTGCCCTGGATGGCAATACCATTTACATGAAAACCAATGAAACATCCTATACCTCCCTGGAAGTAGAAATACTTGAGAGGGGAGAGCAGGTGAGGGTGAAAAGCCACGACATCAGTCAGGGTGATGCCATTGTTTCTGATGCGGGCCACCGGTTGATCGGCTACCGCCCGGTTTCCTTCACCGCATTCTTTGGAACGCTTGCCAGCCCTATCATTATCCTTTTCCTGGGAGGGTTTATCCTGGCTTCGGCCTCGGTAAAATACAACCTGGATAAAAACCTTACCAATGTTTTGCTCAAACCCTTTGGCGAAAAGCCCATGTTTATCGTCCTGGGGCTGATGATTGTTACAGCAGCCCTTTCGGCTTTTATGAGCAACACGGCTACCACAGCCATGATGATGACGGTAGCCATACCCATTGCAGCGCAGATCAGCAAGGAAGATAAGTTCAGGATCATGCTTACCTTAAGCATACCCATTGCAGCAAATATTGGAGGTATGGCAACACCCATCGGTACGCCCCCCAATGCCATTGTTATTGCCAACCTGCAGCAACAGGGGATCAATATTGCTTTTGGCAGCTGGGTAGCGCTGATGTTGCCCCTTGCCGTGGGATTGCTGTTGCTTGCATGGGGTACAATGAGAATACTTTATCCTCCCACCATTGAGCGGTTTAAGCTTTCGCTGAAAAGCAGGTTTGACAAACGACCACAAGCCATTATTCTTTATGTGATTTTTGCCGTTACGGTGTTGTTGTGGTTTACCGAAGCAAGTCATGGCATCCCCAGTTCCATGATCGCTTTTATACCCATCGTAGCACTCACTGTTACCAGTGTACTTGATAAAGACGATATCCGTGCCTTGCCCTGGGAGGTGCTTTGGCTTGTAGCCGGAGGTATTTCGCTGGGCATCAGCATGGAAAACACCGGATTGGCCATGTGGCTGGTTTCCAGTATAAGCTGGGATATGCTTCCCCAGTTGATGCTTTTACTTGTATTTGGGCTGGTAGCATTGATGTTGTCTAATTTTCTGTCCAACACAGTTACAGCAACCCTGCTGGTGCCACTTGCCGTGAGTATGGGCACAGCCGGTATTGCCGGCGAAGGTTTCAGCCTGGTAATCACCAGCCTGGTAATTGGTGCAGCCTGCAACATGGCCATGCTGCTTCCTATTTCTACTCCTCCCAATGCCATCGCCATGAGCACCGGATTTATTAAAACCATTGATATGGTAAAGGTTGGTATAGTAATCGGGCTCACCGGGATAGTGATTGCCCTTGCCATGGCCATGATGTACTGGCCTCTAATTATTAACTAAAATCGTACGAACAATGGCAGATATTTATATTGTTTGCGTTGAAGATGAGCCCCAGGTGCTGGATGTAATTGTAAGAGATCTGGCGGAGCTTGAAGTAGTATTTCCCATTGAGGTGGCCAGCTCGGCAGATGAAGCAAGGGCCCTGATAAAGGAAATTGAGCAGGAAGGACATAAGATCGGGCTGGCACTCTGCGATCATATTATGCCCGGAGATAAAGGGATTGATCTGATGATTGAAATGCAAAAGGACCCTTTTACCCAAACTACCAGAAAAGTATTGATTACCGGACAAGCCGGACTGGAGGATACCATTCAGGCTGTAAATAAAGCCAAACTTAACCGTTACATTGCAAAGCCCTGGAATCCGGCAAACCTGCTGGAGGTAGTGAAGGAAGAGCTTACCGAATATGTGATCAGTGAAGAGAAGGATCTGCTGCGGTTTATGGCTGTGCTGGATCAGGAGCGCCTGCAGGAAGTGATAAGGAGTAAAGGATACCTGTAATAACTGGCATCCATGGAAAACCAGAGAAAACCCTACGCCCATAAGGTACAACAGCCCAATGTAATTGGAGCGTCTGCGCGTCCGGTGTATGACAAAGCGGAGTTTGTTAAAGCCATTAAGGAAGAAATGCCCGATTCGCAGCTGCTTAATCAGCTGAAAAAAACATTCGCTGAAGGGGAGGTGCTGCTTGAAGAACACACAAGCAACGATAATCTGTACATCATCATTGAAGGGTATGTTGCCCAGGTGAAAGAAGGGGATGATATCAAATCGCAGATCGGGATGCATGGCCCGGGTGATTTTATCGGTTTGCTTTCTTTCCAGACCGGTGAGCCGGTTTTCACCACCGCCAAAGCCAGCACCAAAGTAGTAACCCTGTGCCTTGATCATCATAATTTTGAGGTGTTCATGACGGAGTATCCCCAGATCAGCAAAACTTTGCAGGGGCTGATCTTCTCCAACCTTGCCGACCGCTATCGCAAAGTGGTGCTGCTGCATGTGGAGGTAGCCAGTCTGTCGAGAGAGCTGGAGGAAGAGCGCAATCATCTCAAAGAAATCATCAAAGAACTGGAACGAACCCGCAACGCGCTGGTATCGCAGGAAAAAATGGCAACCCTGGGTGAGCTTACCGCGGGCCTGGCACACGAGATCAATAATCCGGCTTCGGCCTTGTTGCGCTCGGTAGAATACCTGTCTGTCAATCTTCCGGTAATGGCCGAACGTGCCTCAGCGCTACCCGATACCGGGTTGGTGCGCTTTTTCTTTGAAGCAGGGATGAGCAGAGAGTTTGCTGATACCGCCTCGCACCGGGCACGCATGAAAGAACTTGCTGTGCAATTTCCTGATCTGCCCAGGTCCATGCTCAGGGTAATGGCTGAAATGGAACCGGGGGTTTTTAAGAAATTAAAACCTTTTGTAGATTCCTGCAAAAACAGGCAGTTGCACCAGTTGCTGCTGGATGCCTACCAGTCAGGCGTTTTTCTCAACGGGATCAGGTTGTCCACATCCAGGATAGAATACCTTGTGAAAAGCCTCAAAAGCTATAGCCGCCAGGGAGGCAAAGATCCTGAAATAGCAGATATTCGCGAGGGGATAAGAGAAACCCTGCAGATCATTGGAAACAGGCTGAAGGATATAAAAGTGAAAACCAACATGGACGAACCCTGTATGGTAAAATGTTTTGTGGGTGAACTGAATCAGGTGTGGACCAACATTATTATCAATGCCTGCGATGCCATGAAAGACCAGGGGAATCTTTTTATCTCCTGCAAGCCCGATCCACAAAATAAACAGGTTATTGTTTCTGTGGAAGATGACGGGCCCGGGGTGCCTGATAAGATCAAACAGCGCATCTTTGATCCCAGTTTTAGCACAAAAACCGCCGGAGGGGACTTTGGGCTCGGGATAGGACTTGCCATTACAAAAAGCATTATCGAAAAACATCATGGCACCATAGAAGTGGTGGATCGCCAGGGGGGAGGTGCGGGTTTTGTTGTTCAACTGCCCATGGCATAAGCCCGGGTGCTAAAAAATTAAAAATCAAAAACCAACCTGTACACCTTAAGGTTGTTTCAGGTGTAAATAAATTCACAACGATAAATAAATTTTTCCCGGGCTAAGGACCTGAATCCATTTAGAATTATGATATTAAGCCTGATTATTCTTATTGCTATCATTCTTGCCATAGACTTTTATGGTTTTTACGGCCTGAGGAAACTTATGGCACAACCACCCGATCTTCGCTACCGAAAAAAT
>SLIL01000443.1 GCA_007135645.1 Bacteroidales bacterium | reverse complement strand
TACCTGGCCAGGGATTACGGGATGGAGCAGGTATCCATCGAACATGAGGGCAAAGAGCCTACCCCTGCCCAGCTGGCAAGGCTCATCAGGGATGCCAGGGCAGAAAACATCCCGGTGATCTTTATCCAGGAGGAATATGATGTGCGCAATGCCAAGATCGTGGCAGCCGAAACAGGGGCTCAGATCGTGACCATCAATCATCTTGCCTACAACTGGACTGCCAATATGAACGAACTCATGGATTTATTCAATGAATATCTGAGATAATGAACCAGCCACTGGTTAAAATAGAGCACATCAGCTCGGGGTATTTTTCAGAAACGGTACTCAAAGATGCCTCCCTGAATATTTACCCCAATGATTTCATTGGCATAATCGGCCCCAATGGCGGAGGGAAAACCACCCTGGTAAAAACCATCCTTGGCATCCAGCCCCTTTTCACAGGTAAGATCACATTCCCCCTGGGAAGGCCCGCCATGGGCTACTTACCGCAGATCAGCCAGATCGACAAGTCCTTCCCCATAACCGTAAGGGAACTGGTTGGTTCGGGGCTTGGTGCAAAGCGAAAATGGTTCCCCCATCTGCTGAAAAGCCAGAAAACTCAGGTAGAGAAGCTTCTCGGGGAAGCAGGACTGTTGCCACTGGCCTCGCGCCCCATTGGTGAGTTATCGGGTGGGCAGATACAGAAAGCCTTTCTGTGCAGGGCCATTATCAACAACCCCTCCCTGCTCATTCTTGACGAACCCAATACCTTTGTTGACAAATCCTTTGAGAAAGAATTATATCGCTGGCTGGAAGAGCTAAACAGGAAAATGGCCATCCTGCTTGTATCGCACGATATCGGCACCATCTCTCCCATGGTAAAAACCATTGCCTGCGTAAATGTGAACCTTCATTACCACCCCTCCAACCAGATCACTGAAGACATCCTGAAAGTTTATAATTGCCCCGTGGACCTCATTGCCCATGGTTCGGTTCCTCACAGGGTATTAAAAGAACATGACCATGAGTGAATTTTTCAGCATATTTGAATATGCCTTTTTTCGCAACGCCATTGCTTCGGCACTGCTTACAAGCGTGCTGGCGGCCATGGTTGGGACTTACATCGTTTCAAGGAAGATCGTTTTTATCAGTGGAGGGATCACCCATGCATCCTTTGGGGGAATAGGGATGGCTTATTTTTTAGGCCTCAACCCCTTTCTCGGGGCAGCCATTTTTGCCGTGTTTTCTGCTACCGGCATAGAGTGGATATCTAAAAAGGGAAATGTCAGGGAAGACAGTGCCATTGCTATCTTATGGTCGCTGGGTATGGCTGTGGGGATCATCTTTGTCTTCATGACACCTGGTTATACACCCGATCTGATGACCTTCCTTTTCGGGAATATACTTTCGGTAACCATGGCCGAACTGATTTTGCTGGCTGCATTCTGTTTGCTGACCGCGTTGTTCTTCTGGATCTTTTACCGCCCTTTGCTCCACACCGCATTTGACCCTGAGTTTTCGCAGATCATGGGCATCCCGGTGGCTTTCTTCAGGTATGCCATGGCGGTGATCATTGCCCTATCCATCGTTATCAGCATAAGGGCTGTGGGGATCATCCTGGTGCTGAGCCTGTTTACCATACCCCAGATCACGGCCATGCTGTTTACCCGCGACTTCCGGAAGATCATTCCCCTGGCTGCATTCTGGGCAGCATTGGGTTCTGTTATGGGCATCTTCCTGTCTTATTTCCTCAACATTCCTGCCGGGGCAACCATAATTTGCTACCTTACCCTGCAATTTTTGCTGGTGAAATTATTTGTCATCTCAAAGGATGCCCTTAAGAGGCAAGGGCCCGGAAAAGTCCATAAAGGCTGATGCCTGGGATGATGCTTTTTTTTGCATCACTCCCGACCATCATTGACAAAAAAGGATTATTTTAACGGCTCAATTCATTCTTGTCCAAAACTCAAACACATTAGCTTATGAAAAGATTTATTTTTCTGATTTTGATCTTTCCGATGGTGGCGCTTTATGCCAGTGAAAAAGGTACTTTGCTTCTGAGGCAGCCCACTGTGAGTGAAACCCACGTTGCATTTGTTTATGCCAACGACCTGTGGATGGCATCCCGGAGCGGGGGCGATGCATGGCGCTTGACCAGCAACGAAGGGGCTGAAACACTGCCTCACTTTTCTCCTGATGGCAGCCTCATCGCTTTTACGGCCCAGTACGACGGAAACACCGATGTTTACGTAATGCCTGCAACCGGAGGTCAACCCCAACGATTAACCTGGCACCCCGGGGCTGATCAGGTAATGGGATGGACACCCGATGGTGAATACATTCTTTTTATTTCGGGACGTGAAGCAGTGCCCACCAGGGAATCAAAGTTTTTCAAAATCCACAAAAACGGCGGCATGCCACAAGCACTCCCTGTGCCCAGGGCGGTAAACGGAAAAATGTCTCCCGATGGTAAATATATTGCCTACCAGGAGGTCGGTTTTATTGATCCCGAATGGAGAAATTATCGTGCCGGACAGGCCAAACCCATATGGATCTTCAACCTTGAGGATTATTCGGTAGTGAAAACCCCTCAACCCGATAATGAACGTCATATGAAACCCATCTGGTGGGATAACAAAGTCTTCTTTATTTCGGAACTGGATTTTGCAGCCAACATCTGGTCTTTTGAACCGGCAACAGGAACACTCAACCAGATAACCTTTCACCACGACTTTGATGTAAAAAACATCAACTCCGGGGGCGGTGTCATTGTATATGAGCAAGGCGGCAGGTTGCATATTCTTAACCCTGCTACCGGGGAAGCACAACCCCTTGCGATTCATGTAAGGGGAGATTTTCACTGGTCGCGTGCCCGGTGGGAAGATGTCAGCCCCGGCGCGTTGCAAAACCCCGGCATCTCGCCCACCGGCCAGCGGGCAGTGTTTGAATACCGTGGCGATATTTTCACCGTACCCAAAGAGCATGGCGACTGGCGCAACATCACCCGTTCGCCCGGGGTTGCCGACCGCTTCCCTACCTGGTCGCCCGATGGGGAAAAGATAGCATGGTTTTCGGACGAAGGGGGTGAATACCAGATGATGATTGCCCACCAGGACGGGTTGCAGCAGCCCCGAAAAATTCAATTGCCTGAACCTTCATTTTTCTTCAGACCGTCATGGTCGCCCGATGGCAAATACATCAGCTATACCGATACCCACCTCAACCTTTACATTGTTGAAGTGGCAAACGGCCGGGTAACCCTCATTGATACCGATCGCTACGTAAGGCCTCAGCGAACCATGAACCCTACCTGGTCGCCCGACAGCAGATGGCTCGCCTATGCACTCACGCAGGATAATCTGTTTAAAGACATCATGTTGTATAATGTGGAAACCAGGGAACGGATTCAGCTTACCGACGGAATGGCTGATGCCATCACTCCCGTTTGGGATGAGTCGGGCAAATACCTGTACTTCCTGGCAAGTACCGACTATGGCCTCAACACCGGCTGGCTCGACATGAGTTCTTTTAATATGCCCGTTACCCGTGCATTGTACCTTACAGTATTGAGTAAAGAGGATGCCTCTCCCCTTTTGCCCAGAAGTGATGAGGAAAACAATAAGGAAAACTCCGATAATAACGACAAAGATGATGAGGTAACCGTACGCATTAACCGGGAAGGGTTACTGGCCAGAACTGTGGCAGTGGATATCCCGCAGCGAAACTATACAGGATTGCTGCCCGGCCCGAAAAATACCGTTTTTTACCTCGAAACCAGACCCAACGAACAAGGGCAAACCCTACACCGGTATGATTTTGACAAACAGGAATCGGAAAGGGTGATGACCAATGTGAATGAGGCTGTGGTATCACATGATCGCAAATCTATCCTTTACCGAAGCGGATCCACATGGGGCATCACAGGATCATCAGGAAAAGATGTCAGCCCGGGTGACGGAAAACTTTCTGCCATTGACAACATGCGCATGCGCATAGAACCCAAGGAAGAATGGCAACAGATCTTCAGGGAAGGATGGCGGCTGCAGCGCGATTTCCTTTATGTGGATAATGTGCATGGAGCACCCTGGGATGACATCTACACCTGGTATCGCCCCTGGATTGACTATGTGGAACATCGCAGTGACCTGAACTATGTTATTGAGATCATGGGGGGTGAAGTAGCCATTGGACATTCCTACGTTTTTGGTGGAGATATGCCCCAGGTAGAACAAATACCGGTGGGATTGCTGGGTGCAGACTATACAGTTGAAAATGGCCTGTACCGTTTCTCACAGATTTACACCGGCGAGCAATGGAACCCGGGGCTTAGAAATGCCCCACTGGCACAACCAGGCATCAATATCCGCCCGGGAGATTATTTGCTGGAAGTAAACGGTGTACCTGTGGATGGCAACGAGAACCTTTACCGCTACTTTGAAGCCACAGCAGGCCGCCAGACCCGCCTGCGGGTAAATGACCGCCCGTCAATGCAAGGTTCCAGGCTGATTACCGTTGTGCCGGTGGCCAATGAATTCCAGTTGCGCATGATGCACTGGGTAGAAGAGAACAGGCGCAAAGTGGATGAACTTTCTGACGGAAGGTTGGCCTATGTTTACGTGCCCAACACCAGCGTATTGGGATACACATTCTTTAATCGTTACTACTTCGCTCAGCAACACAAGCAGGGAGCAGTGATTGATGAGCGCAACAATGGCGGAGGATCAGCGGCAGATTATATGATCGATATTATGAACAGACGGCTGCATGGATACTTCAATTCCCGTGCTGCCGACAGAAGGCCTTTTACAACTCCCATGGCCGGTATCTGGGGGCCCAAAGTGATGATCATCAATGAAAGGGCCGGATCAGGGGGCGACCTTCTGCCCTATATGTTCAGAAAAACCGGTATCGGCCCGCTTATCGGCACCACCACATGGGGTGGTCTTGTGGGCATCTGGGATACCCCTTCCTTTATCGATGGTGGCCGTATGATGGCACCCCGTGGAGGGTTCTTCAATACGGATGGGGAGTGGGCTGTGGAAGCAGAAGGGGTTGCACCCGATATACATATCGAACAAACCCCGGCCGATGTGATTGCAGGACGCGACCCCCAGCTTGAAAGAGCCGTTGAGGAAGCCCTCAGATTACTGGAAACAGATGCCATTGAATTAAAGCCAGAACCCGCACCACCGGTGCGCTACAGAAGACCTGATCCCGCCAACAGGGAATAATTTCCCAGAACCATACCCCTTTAATCGTAAGGTTCCGCAACAATAAACTGTGGGACCTTACGGTGTTTTGTACCCTGCTCATAAGCGTAGGCAATTTCGATCAGTACCGGCTCACTCCATGCCCTGCCAAATATGGAGATCCCAACAGGCAGATGATCCACAAAGCCCATGGGAAGGGTAATATTGGGATAGCCGGCATGGGCTGCAGGCGATGAGCTTCCCAGCTGAAAGCTGTCGCCGTTGGTCCAGTCGGTTTTCCAGGCGGGGCTTCCCGTTGGGGCAATGATCGCATCCAGGTTATGCTCATCCATTACCCGGTCTATGCCGTTATCGCGCGAACCCTTATGCATGCCTGCCAGTGCCTCAAGGTATTCTTCCGAGTTCAGGTCATCCTTTTCCAATGCCATTTCCAGGTAGGTCTGGTTGTAAAACTGCAAACTTACCGGATCGTTGCGGTTAAATTCTATCAGTTCATCCAGGCTTTTTATGGGCGCATCAGGCCCCAGGGAAGCGAAATACTTGTTGAGCCCGTATTTGTATTCAAAAAGCATTACCTGAAAAGCATGGCTCCCGGTTGCCGGGTCAGAGATGCGATCCACCTCAACGATCACAGCACCCTGGCTCTCCATAAAGGCAACTGCTTCGCGCATCAGCGTATCAACCTTAAAATTGCGTCCCATGGGGGCAGTAAACAAACCAATCCGCTTTCCTTTCAATCCCCCGGGATTGAGAAACCGGGTGTAATCATCCAGGAAATGCTCTTTCCCATGCTCTGTGGCCATATCGCGGGGATCATAACCGGCTATGGCACCCAGCAACAGGGCTGCATCTGCAACAGTACGGGTCATGGGGCCTGCTATATCGAGAGAATGGGCAATGGGGATAATGCCGCTTCGGCTTACCAGCCCCACCGTAGGCTTGATGCCCACAATGCCGTTGGCATGCGACGGGCAAACAATGGAGCCGTTGGTTTCGGTACCGATGGCCAACATGGTCAGGTTGGCCGAAACCGCTGCCCCCGATCCTGAGCTGGAACCACAGGGGTTGCGATCCAATACATAGGGGTTTCTGGTCTGCCCTCCTGCCCCGCTCCAGCCGCTGCTGGACAACTCACCCCTGAAATTGGCCCACTCACTCAGGTTGGCTTTTCCCAGGATTACAGCCCCTGCTTCGCGAAGTTTCTCTGCCACAAAGCTGTCCTGCAAGGGAAAAGAACGGATCAGTGCACGCGATCCTGCCGTATTGGGCATCTTATCATGGGTGTCAATATTGTCCTTAAGCAGTACCGGTACCCCGTGCAGTGGGCCCCGTGTCCGCCCTTCCTGCAACTCCCTGTCAAGCTCTATGGCTATGGCAAGGGCATCAGGGTTGACCATCAAAACAGAATTAAGCCCCGGGCCACGCCGGTCAATCAGCTCAATGCGCTGAAGATACATCTCAACAACCCCCTGCACCGTAAACGTACCATCAGCATAACCCTGCTGAAGGGTAGCGATATCCATTTCCAGCAGGGGAAACTGATCTGTTGCAAGGGAGGGATCTGTCTTCGGATCAGTGCTGCAGGAGATCAGCATAATACTGATTATAAACATGATACTTTTAGCAAAGGTAAAGATGGTGTTCTTCATAGCTATAGGTGTTTTGTATGTAATTTTTTAAATATGTAATCAATGATTTTGATCCATTAAAACAAAAGCGTTATTTTTATTCATTCCTAAGAATTCAGTCAAAGCAACAAACAATATCTTAAAAAAAACAATATTCAGGACTTTGAAATTAAACAAAATTACTTTTTTTTGCACAGAGAATATTTAACCAACTAAAACAGACGGATTATGGCTACAAGTGACTCGCGGTATGCTGCCGAGAAGTGGTATAAAATGATTAGATTGAGCTGGTTGTTCAACACTTCATCCTTCATTGGCAACCTGGTTATTGCGCTCGTTGTTACCTATTTTTTTCGCCAGCTGGGCTATGGTACAGCGGTAGATTATGTGTTTTTCCTGGGAATCCTTGCCATAGGATTATGGGTAACCGAGGCGATTCCACCTTTTGCGGTAGGGATATTTATTATTGTAATGCTGTTATTTGGCTTTGGCACCGATTATCTTATTGACGAGACGGCTCCAGTGGATATTTACGTGGAAACCTGGACCAGCAATGTGATCTGGCTTTTGCTGGGAGGCTTTTTTCTGGCACAGGGCATGAAAGAGGTGGAGCTTGATAGATGGCTGTTCCGTTTTACAATCCGCAAATTTGGCAATCAGCCCGAAAAGCTTCTCATGGGGTTGATGCTGGTTACTGCTGTTGCCAGTATGGTGATGTCCAATACAGCTACCACTGCAATGATGATCTCTTCCATTCTGCCGCTCATAAAACTCCTTGGTAAAACCTCCAATTATTCCAAAGCACTGCTCATCGGCATACCTGCTGCTGCTTCAGTGGGTGGGATCGGGACAATTATCGGAAGTACTCCCAATGCCATTGCCGTGGGGGCATTGCAGGAGCAGGGAATAAGCATCACTTTTATTGACTGGATGCTGGTGGGAACACCCCTGGGCCTTTTGCTGGTATTTTCCTTTTATAAATTTCTGGCCTGGAAGCTCAATGTAAAGGAAGCCAAAATAGATCTCAGCCAGATACCTCATGGTGATGCAGAGATTGATCCATTCAAGCGTAAGGCAGTTATCTTTACCTTGTTTGTAACCGTTGGTCTTTGGGTTACTGAACCCCTGCATGGCATTCCGGTAGCAGCTACTTCTGCTGTACCCATATTGTTTCTAACCCTAACGGAGGTGATAAACTCCGACCAGGTTCGTTCTTTGCCCTGGGACACCCTTATGCTGGTTGCTGGAGGGCTTGCCCTTGGTATTGCCCTGGTAGATGTGGGCCTTGCTGATATTATCATGAATCAGATCAACAACCTGCCCGTTGCTGTGGCTATCGTGGCAGTCATGTTCAGCTTTATAGCAGTGTTGCTCTCCAATGTGATGAGTAATACGGCTGCTGCCTCCATCCTGATACCCTTAGCCGTTACCCTGCCTGCACCTTTTGGAGTAGCCGTACCGGTTATTGTTGCCATCAGCTGCTCGTGCTCCCTGTTGCTTCCCGTTTCCACGCCTCCCAATGCCATTGCCTATGCCACTGGCATGATTGAGCAAAAAGAGTTCAGGCGCGGCGGGATATTCTTTATCCTCGCAGGGCCTATAAGTGCGTTTGCAGCGGTTATGTTGTGGGTATGGATGTATATTTAGTGCCTGCAAGAAAACGCCAATTGCTGCGTTGGGCTCGCCTTCAAAACATTGTCATCCCGAATTTACTTCGGGACTCCTGTTTTTCAGTCTTCGCCCGCCTTGCACTTGACGCTTTCTTATCAGGCACAT
>SLIL01000296.1 GCA_007135645.1 Bacteroidales bacterium | reverse complement strand
ACCTGGGAAAAATAAACAAAGAACAGGTTGAGCTCTATGCCGGCAAAAAAGGGATCTCCATTGAAGAAGCAGAAAAGTTGTTGCAACCCAATCTGGCCTATTGAAAACTTATAAAAAAGCCCGGTTAATGCCGGGCTTTTTTATTCTGTATAAACTTTAAAGGTTTACATGATACTTCCCTTATCCACAAGGATCATGATAGACCTGTCAGGGATGGTGGTTTTTTTGCGTTGCACTTCGTTGTAGCCCAAGACCGTTGAACCCGTTTCTTCAATGGAATATTTGGTGGCAACAATCACCCAGTCACCAGCGGGCAAATCCACCACAACATCCCGGTTATTGGCATTGTAGAATACAACAATATCTTTCCAGGGATCACCATTGGCATGATCCGAGATCTGGTAGCCAACCAGTAAAGGTTTTTTGATGTCAAAGAACCTGAGGTGTTGCTGGATCATCTCGGTGGTAGGCATGCGGAATGCAGGATGGTTCTTCCTCAGGGTGATCAGATCACGATAATAATCAAACACATCCCGGTAGGAATACTTGTTGTGCCATACCAGCTGATTGATGGAATCAGGCAAGTTGTAGCTGTTGTGCTCACCGTATTTGGTGCGTACCAGTTCTTCACCGGCATGGAGCAAGGGTACACCCTGTGAGGTGAGTACGATGGCATTGGCAAATTTCTGCAGGTCCATTTTATTATCCCGGTTGCAATCGATACAGGTATCCAGGATTTTATCCCACAAACAAGGATTATCATGACAGGTTACATAGGTAATGGTCTGCAGGGGATTATCAGCATAGGGGGCATCCGAATAATTTACATCGGCATAATTGATCTGCGGATGCTCTGTGGAGGCAACCACACCAAATTTTATGCTTTCTTCCAGCCCTTTTTGCCCGGCCATAAACCCGGGTGCTTTTCCTTCCCACCATGGCCCGCGGATAGCATCGCGGATATCATCGCTGAAAACGGCTATTCCATTCAGCTGAGATGCGTGAACCTTAACAGCCCTGTCCTCCTCGGGTAGTGGGGTATCTCCTGCCGTCCAGCCCTCTCCGTAAAGAAAAATATCCGGATCAAAAGCATGCAGTTCTTCACGGATGATGTTCATGGTTTCAATATCGTGCAAACCCATGAGGTCAAAACGAAAACCATCTATCCTGTATTCTTTTGCCCAGTATTTGAGCGATTCGATCATGAATTTCCGCATCATAGCCCGTTCCGATGCCGTTTCATTGCCACAGCCTGAACCATCGCTGAAGGTGCCATCCTCATTCATCCTGAAATAATACCCCGGAACCAGGTTCTCAAAAGCATAGGCAGATGCATCGTACATGTGATTGTATACCACATCCATAATCACCCTTATGCCATGATTATGCAGTGATTGAACCATTTTTTTGAATTCTGTAATACGCACATTACCATCAAAAGGGTCTGTTGAGTAGGAGCCCTCGGGAGCATTGTAGTTCTTTGGGTCATAGCCCCAGTTGAACTGGGGTTCATCCAGGCGGGTTTCATCCACCGTGGCATAATCATATACGGGCAACAGGTGCACATGGGTAATGCCCAGCTCCACCAGGTGGTCAATGCCGGTTTTTTGCCCTTCGGGGCTGCGTGTTCCGGTTTCTGTGAAGGCCAGGTACTTGCCGCGATTTTTAATTCCTGAACTTGGGTGAATGGAGAAGTCCCTGACATGGATCTCCCACAATATAATATCTGCAAAACTTTTCAATGGCGGTCGGTTGTCAATTTCCCATCCGGGAGGATTGGTAGAGGCCAGATCAACGATCATTCCCCTGTCGCCATTCACGCCAACGGCTTTGGCATAGGGATCGGGAACTTCAAGCATTAATTCACCGTCAATGGTTGCCTGATAAGTATAGTAGCGGTTTTTCCAGTCTCCTTCCAGTTCAAGCAACCAGGTTCCCTGAACATCCTTTTTCATATCAAACTTTTCCAGCAGGGTTCCTTCATGTCCCTGATCAAAGATCCTTACGGTTATGGATTCGGCAACGGGAGACCAAACCCGGAAGGTTGTTTTTTCAGGGGTATAATTTACTCCCAGATCATCTCCGTGATATACCGGAAATCCTTCCGTTAATTCTTCTTTTGATGATAATTGGCAACTTACCAGGCTCATACTCAAAAATGTAATTAAGAAACAATAAACTGATTTTTTTACCATATTCATAGCTGTCATGTTTTATGGATTTTATAAGCGATAAAGATAAACTTAAAAAATGGTTTTTATAAACGTATAATTACTGAAACGGAAGCAGGGAAAACACTAAAAAAAACCGGGGCAAAACAAAGCCCTGCTTTACCCCGGAATTTAATATTGAGCCCACTCCGAAAATTACAATACCCCCCATCCCCCTAAGAGGGGGAGCTCGCAACTCATTAAATTTGTACGAGTTATTAAGGGTTGTTTTTTCAACAGCATTAAAAAAGACTTTTCAGAGTGCACTCAATAATTTATGTGTAAAAAATCTTACTCAGAAAGACCTTATTTCAACCCTTTCTGAATCAGGAAGGGTACAATATCGGGCTCCTGTCCCCTGAACCTTACGTAGGCGTCCATTCCTTCGTAAATGGCATTGTTGGCCAGGATGTACTTCCTGAAGTCTTCGGCCATTTGCTGATTAAACAAATCGCCAGACTCTTTAAAGGCAAAGAACGCATCGGCATCCAATACCCCGGCCCAACGGTACACGTAATAGCCGGCGGCGTAACCACTTCCAAAGATGTGTCCGAAATTGGTGGTACGATAGCGCGGAATAATTTCATCAATCAAACCGATACGCTCCATGCTGGCCCTTTCGAATTCATTCACATCGGTATCTTCGGTGATTTTCGTTGTGTGCCAATCCATATCAAGGATGGCTGCTGCCAGGTATTCGGTGTTGATAAAGCCCTGATTGAAGTGTTCGCTTCTTTGCAAACGTTCAATCAATTCATCGGGAATAGGCTCACCTGTTTCATAATGAATGGCATATGTTTTAAGCAATTCAGGCTCTCCGGCCCAGTTTTCGAGAATCTGCGAAGGAAGCTCCACGAAATCCCTGGGCACACTGCGGCTGGTCCTGCGATAGCGTCCCTGGGCAAAAAAGTTATGAACAGCATGACCAAATTCATGGAAATAGGTAGTTGTCTCATCCCACGAAAGCATGGCAGGCTTATCGCCCGAGGGGCGGGTAAAGTTCATTACAATGGTAACGATAGGCGATACCCATTCACCATCTTCCCAGGCGCCACTTCTGTAAGTTCCGCACCATGCACCGCTGCGTTTTCCTGGTCTTGGATGGGGGTCGATTAACAAGATGGCAAGATGGCTGCCGTCCCTGTCAAAAACTTCGTATGCTTCCACTTCTTCGTGATATACCGGCACTTCCGGACGTGCTTCAAAAGTAAGTCCCCATAGCTTGTTGGCCAGCATGAAGTTTCCTCTTTTTACATTGTCGATGGTAAAGTAGGGCTTCACTTCATCGTCATCAAGATCGTATTTTTCCTTGCGCACTTTCTCCGCATAATACCACCAGTCCCAGGCTTCCAGTTTATACCCTTTTCCTTCGCGGTCAATGATAGCCTGCATGTCGGCTTTTTCGCGCTTAGACCTTGCCAGTGCGGGCTCCCATACCCTGTAAAGAAAATCGTAAACATTCTGCGGGTTCTCGGCCATCTGGACTGATGTGAAAAATTCAGCATAGTTATTATAGCCAAGCATTTCTGACATTTGCTGGCGCAGCATCATCAGTTCGATAAACAATTCCTTGTTATCATTTTCATTGTCATTATCCCCCCGGTTTACATATCCCATGAGCATTTCCTTGCGCAATTCGCGATTGTCGGCAAATTGCAGAAATGGTACGCGGCTTGGGAAAGCGGTTGTAAATACCCATTTCCCTTCCAGGCCTACACGGTTGGCTTCCTCTGCTGCGGCAGCGATCACATGTGAAGGCAGTCCTGAAAGATCGGCTTCATCTTCGATGATCAACTGGAAGGCATTGTTTTCTGCCAGCTGGTTTTCGCTCAGTTGCAACGATACCATTGACATTCGCTGGCTGATCTCTTTAAATTGCTCACGTTTGTTTTCAGGCAATGCAGCCCCACCTCTTTCAAAATCACGGTACATTTTTTCTACCACATTCAACTGCTCACGGTCAAGGCCAATGTCATGGCGTTGATTGTAAACGGCCTGGATACGCTCAAACAGATCTTCGTTTAACCTGATGGAGTTGTAATGAGCTGAGAGCATAGGAGTTGTTTCACGGGCAATCTCCTGCAGGCGTGGGTTTGTTTCTGCACTTCTCAGGCCACCAAAAACAGGGCTGATCCTCCTCAGCAGACCCCCGGCCTGATCATAGGCTACAATGGTATTTTCAAAAGTAGGCGCTGCAGCATTGTTAACAATGGCATCAATTTCCGCCTGGTGTTGCCTGATGCCTTCTTCAATGGCAGGCAGGTAATGATCTTCATGTATCTGATCGAATGGAGGTGCACCAAATGGGGTGTTCCATTCCACGAAGAAAGGATTCTCATCTGCCTTTTGATCGCTACAAGAGAAAAGAATCATGCTCAATGGAATTAAAATTAAAAGGAATTTTTTCATTTTGTTGATTTTTGATTAGAAAATTTCGCTTAATTGCATATATAAATTTCAAAGTGTAAGCAATTGGGCGTCAAATATACTAAAATTGTGAGTGAAAAGAAAAAGGGTTTAGCAAAGTTTTTAATATCCTGTGTAATAGTTGACATTCTCCTTTTTTTGCTTTACTTTCGTAGTTAATTAAACCGTGGGGACTTTTCTCAGATTCAAAAAATGAGGAAAGTACCCCAAATTTTTTCATACAATTTTTAATACATTATTATGAGTACACCTAAAGTAATCTCCTTAACCTATGAATTACGCTCTGGCAGTTCAGAGGGTGAGGTAATCGAAGTTGCAGGAAAAGAGAATCCGGCAGAATTTCTTTTTGGCGTTGGAAACCTGGTACCTCAGTTTGAAGATCAGGTGAAAGACCTGGATAAAGGGGAATCTTTTGAATTTACGATCGATTCAGAAAATGCTTATGGAAAGACGGATCCTTCGGCCGTTGTCAATTTACCACGCAATGTGTTTGTTGTGGATGGCAAAGAAGCCGATGATTTGCTGTTTGTAGGCAATATGGTACCTATGCGCGATCAGAATGGCAACCCCTTGCAGGGTAAAATAATTGAAATACTGGACGATACGGTAAAGATGGACTTTAATCATCCATTGGCTGGCCACGATCTTCATTTTAAGGGAGAGGTTTTAAGCAGCCGTGATGCCAGCAAGGAAGAAATTGAGCACAAACATGTTCATACCGGTAAAGACGGGCATTAATTATAACTTTAGCGGATTAAATCGGTGTTTAATATTTTTTTTTCTATCCATAGCAAATAACTGTTGAATTTTAAAGAATTCAATTATCTTTGCTATGTATTAATTATTAAATTTATTTTTGATCATGAGTAATGGAATCGTAAAATTCTTTAATCAAACCAAAGGTTTTGGCTTTATTAAGGAAAATGAAACAGACAAGGAATACTTCGTACATGCAACAGGGCTAATCGACGAGATTCGCGAAAATGATGAAGTAGTATTTGACCTTAAAGAAGGTAAAAAAGGATTAAATGCAGTGAATGTTCGATTAGCCTGATGCTGATAATACATAACTTCATTTATGAATTAAAAAAGCCTTACTGTGTAAGGCTTTTTTAATAAAAATCAAAACACAATTTTCTGGTATCACCCTGAGTTATTTAGCAAGCAACCAAGCCAAGACGATAATTTAAACCAAACCGATGCAAGAGAAAGAAAAAACAATAAAGATTAAAGGTTATAGTGTCTATACCCTGGTTTACGAACCAAATGAAGCACCAAAAGCTGTTATACAGATCAATCATGGGCTTGCCGAACATTGCTTTCGCTACAAAACGTTTGCTGAATTTTTATGCAGTAAAGGATATACAGTTTTTCTGCACGACCACCCCGGACATGGAAGGACTGCCAGAGATAGTAAGGAAATAAAAGGGCATTTGCCATGGAGAAACGGATGGGATGTGATGCTTGATGTTATTCATTCTATCAACAAAACCATTAGAAAATCCTATCCAGGAGTACCTGTATTTTTATTTGGGCATAGCATGGGCTCATTGCTGTCGCGCTATTACAATGCCACTTATCCCATGTATTTTAAAGGGATGATCATTTCGGGTACCGGTAATCCACCTATTCCCACCCTGAGTTCGGCACTGATGCTGGTTCGTACATTAAAGATCTTTAATTCCAATACGCACAAGAGCAAGTGGTTTAACAAGTACTTTTACTCAAAATTTAATAAATCACTGAAAAACCCGCAAACTGATTTTGACTGGCTGTCATCAGATCCGGAAGAAGTGGGGAAATACCTCAATGACCCCCTCTGTGGATTTGAACTCACCCTTGGTTTTTATAAAAACCTTTTGCAGGGTTCGCTACAGATGCTTAAAACGGAGAAGAATCTGCGATTCAGAAAGAATTTTGCCACCCTGATCATTTCTGGCAAGCAAGATCCGGTAGGAGACTCTGGCAAAGGACCGCAAAATTTGCAAAAGAAATACCTGGATCAGGGTTTTTACAACACCCACCTGGAACTGATTGAAGGACGACATGAATTGCTCAATGAAAGAGCCGAAATAAAAGAAAAGGCCTATGCTATCCTTGATCAGTGGATAGATGGCAAGCTGAAGGGAAAGTTCTGAAAAGGTTTTCCGTAACTGAAATTTTGTTAATTCACATAATTTCACGGCCGTAAATGGCTATAATGTAGTATTTTCAGGCAGTTTTTATTTCGACAACAGGATGCTGTTATCAAACAGTTTTTTGTTGTACTTTTTTTACCTGCTAAATACTAATATTTAAGTTGTTATGAAAAAAAAGACTGCATTTTTCACGTTAATTTGCTTAGGGGTATTTGCCCTTTTTTTTACATCCTGTCAGCAGGAAAGGGTTGCCCCACCCATTGAAACATCCAATATGGATCTGAGCATTTTGCCAGGTGATGATTTTTACCGCTTTGTTAATGGGGGATGGCTTGAGAACAACCCTATTCCCGAAGAATTCAGCCGGTATGGATCATTTGAGCAATTAGCTGAACAGAACGAGGAAAAGCTCTATGATCTGCTGCAAACCATTCGCCGCGACAGAAATGCCCTGCCAGGCTCTAACCGGCAAAAGATCAGGGATTTTTTCAACAGCGCAATGGATACGGTAACCCAGGCTGAACAAGGTGTAGATGCAATTGCTTTTATCCTTGAAGAAATAGAGCAAACCGGATCAACTGAGCAGATTCCCGCCATCATAGCATCACTGCACCTGCGTGGTTTTGGCCCGGTATTCAGCATCAGGGCTGCACAGGACAGAAAAAATACCGAAGAGATGATTGCCAATGTTTTCCAGGGAGGACTTGGTATGGCAGATCGTGATCACTATCTGAATGAAGACTCCAGAAGCACCGAGATACGTGATAATTACAAGCTGTTTGTTGAGAAGATCTTTATTCTTGCCGGTTATGACAAAAACAAGGCAATGCAGGCACGCGAAGATATCATGAGCATAGAAACAACATTGGCAGAAGCTTCCATGACCCGCCTTGAAAGACGTAACCCGCACGCCACCTACAACAAAATGAATCTGGATGAACTGCAGCAACTTACACCTTCCTTTTCATGGAATGACTACCTTGAATCTATAAATGTAAAAACCAGCGAACTGAATATCGGTCAACCAAAGTTTTTAGAGGCTTTTAATGAGCTGGTGAATAAAAAAACTATAGACCAGTGGAGAACCTACATGAAGTGGAATGTTCTGAGAAGCTCTGCACCGTTTATCGGACATGATTTTGAGCAGGCTCACTTTGAGTTTTACACCACGGTCATGACCGGAAGCCAGCAACAGCGCGAGCGCTGGAAAATCGCCCTGGCAGCGCTCAACTCTGCCCTGGGTGAAGCCGTGGGCCAGGAATATGTTGCTGTGCATTTTCCACCCGAATCCAAGGAAAGAATGGTTGACCTTGTGGAGCATCTGCGCGAAGCTTTTAGAGGCCGCATTGAAACACTGGAATGGATGGGCCCTGAAACCAAAAAGAATGCATTTGCAAAGCTGGATGCGATCAATGTAAAGATCGGGTACCCCGACAAATGGACAGACTACAGCGACTTGCACATTAAAGACCAGCCCCATGTGCTTAATGTAATAGCAGCGCGTGAATTTAATATTGCCAGAAACCTGGCAGAGATAGGACAACCTGTTGACCGCGATAAATGGTTCATGAACCCGCAAACGGTAAATGCCTATTACAGCCCAACCATGAATGAGATTGTTTTTCCTGCAGCCATATTGCAGCCACCCTTTTTCTTCCCCCATGGTGATGATGCTGTAAACTTTGGTGCCATTGGTATGGTTATCGGTCATGAGATCACCCATGGGTTTGACGACCAGGGACGCCGCTACGACAAAAATGGAAACCTGAGTGAATGGTGGACAGAGGAAGACAGCCGGCGTTTTGAGGAAAGAACAAAAATACTGGTGGAGCAATACAACAACTACGTAATGCTGGATACCCTTACCATAAACGGTGAATTAAGCCTTGGAGAAAACATTGCTGATCTTGGCGGCCTTACCATTGCCTTTCACGCCCTGCAAAACAAGCTGGAGCAGGATGGCAGGCCGGGAGAGATCGACGGCTTTACCCCTGAACAACGATTCTTTATTGCCTATGCACAAATCTGGAGAAACCACATGCGCGATCAACGTCTGATGGAGCAGCTAAGACTGGGACCACATTCGCCGGGCGAAGCAAGGGTAAATGGAATCGTTTACAATATGCAGGAGTTTTATGATGCGTTTGGTATTGATGCCAATGAATCGCAACGATTTATTGCCCCTGAATACAGGGCCGAAATCTGGTAAAATACCGGTATGAAAGAAAAAACGGAGGCTTCTCTCATAATGAAAAGCCTCCGTTTTTTTAACTATTAAACCAACCTGATCATTGCTGATAAGGTTCGCCAATTTCTTCCCATTCTTCAGTAGTACGATCATCGGGATTGCGGGCAATAATCTCACTGGAAATTTTATTGCCTTCATCATCTTTCAATACGAAAACATAAAAACCTTCGCTGTTAAAGTCAATCAGGTAACCATCTTCAGTGAGGGCTATATGACCCCATTCGTCTCCTCGCAGGAAAATATTAAGAACGTACCCGTCTGGCATTTCATAGTAAATCACCCCGGGATAGGCTGGAGCACCTGAAGGCGTCACAACAGTGATCTCATTTTGCCCTTGCTGGGAGGAAGCACTTTTTCTTTTTGCCTGGCAGGAAGAAAGACCTATGAGCAGGATAAACCATAAGAAAAAATGGGTGTTTCTGTTTTTAATAAGGATCATCATGTGTAAAATATGTCGTACAACAAAACAATTCAGGGAACCTGCTTTATTCTTTACCTAACAAAACCCATGCAAATTTCAATAATACAGGTGTATCCGGTATAAAAAGGTTAATAAAAAGTCTCCATTTTCCATTACGTGCTGAAAATCAAAAACTTGTGTATCATCAGAAAAAACATACTATACTGATAATATGTTGTTTAACTTTGAGTCCACTCTAAAAAGTCTTTTTTAAATGCTGTTGATAAAACTGCCCTTTATAACTCGCATAAATTCAGTAGGTTGCGAGCTCCCCCTCTTAGGTGGATGGGGGGTATTGTACTTTTCGGAGTGGATTCAACTTTTAAACTTTTATAAACCTTACACTTTTAAAACTTGACTCACAGGGCATTAAAAAAGGCCGGTAAAACTTACCGGCCCCCATTGAAATACATACCGTTTATTTATTTACTTTATCCACGATAGCCTTGAAAGCCTCGGGGTGATTCATAGCCAGATCAGCAAGTACCTTACGGTTGATCTGAATTTCATTTTTGTTTAATTCACCCATGAATTTGGAATAACTCATTCCGTATGTTCTTGTAGCAGCATTGATACGGAGGATCCAGAGTTTCCTGAAATTTCTTTTCTTGGTGCGTCTGTCACGGTAAGCATAGGTTTGACCCTTTTCCCAGGTATTTTTTGCAACCGTCCAAACATTTTTCCTTGCACCAAAGTATCCTTTGGTTAACTTAAGGATTTTCTTTCTTCTGCGCCTCGAGGCGACATTATTAACTGATCTAGACATTTTTTAAAAGGTTTTGTTTCATTTAGCGCTTTCCATAAGGCGGAAAGTCTTTTCGGGCTAAATAAAAGATTTTACATAAAAATAAATTCTCAATTAGATAAACTATGAACTAAGCATAGCAACAACATTCTTATGATCGGACTTGTGTACCGCTCCCATTTTAGTCAGATTTCTTTTTCTTTTCTTTGACTTTTTGGTAAGAATGTGGCTTTTGTAAGCATGCTTACGCTTAATTTTACCGGATGCGGTAAACGAGAAACGCTTCTTTGCACCGGATTTTGACTTCATTTTAGGCATTTTAAAAACAATTAATGGGTTAATAAACTAAAAAATAAACGGGTAATAATTATTTCTTCTTTTTGGGCGAAATAAACATGATCATCCTTTTTCCTTCCAGCTTGGGCATTTGCTCAACTTTACCTATCTCCTCCAGCTCCTGGGCAAAACGTAGTAAAACTACTTCTCCTTTTTCTTTGTAAACAATGGATCGCCCTTTGAAGAATACATACACTTTAACTTTCGCACCATCTTCAAGAAACTTCTGGGCATGCTTGATCTTAAAGTTAAAATCATGATCATCGGTATTGGGCCCCAGTCTGATCTCTTTCACCACGATCTTGGATGCATTGGCTTTTACTTCCTTTTGTTTCTTTTTTTGTTCATAAAGAAACTTTTTGTAATCCAGTATTTTACATACAGGTGGATTAGCAGTTGGTGCAATCTCAACCAGATCAAGGCCTCTTTCCTCTGCAAGTGCAATGGCTTCTTTAACCTGCATAATGGCAGGTTCCATTTCATCACCTACCACCCTTACCACGGGTGCTTTGATCTTGTCATTAATTTTGTGCGGGTCTTCCGGTTTTACAAAACCTCTTCTGGGTCTTGGTCTAAAAGGCTGTGCTATATTTCGTTCCTCCTTACTTTAATGAATAATTCTGATTAATTCAATGCTGGTTTTTAGTATTATTGATCAAAACTCTGTAAGACTTTTGATTTCTTCGTTTACAAGATTTACAAATTCTTCGGGTGTAAAAGTACCCAAATCACCTTTGCCATGTTTTCTTACCGACAACGTACCTTCTTTCTCTTCTTTCTCTCCCACAATAACCATGAAAGGGATTTTACGCGTTTCGGCATCCCTGATCTTCTTGCCGGTTTTCTCACTTCTCTCGTCAATCAGGGTGCGAATTTCTGAATTATTGAGCAAAGTTAAAACTTTTTTCGCATAATTTTCATACTTCTCACTGATTGGCAACACGATAGCCTGTTCGGGAGTGAGCCACAGCGGGAAATTACCGGCACAATGTTCAATCAAAACAGCCACAAAACGCTCCATGGAGCCAAAGGGCGCACGGTGAATCATCACCGGACGGTGTTTCTGATTATCGCTGCCGGTATATTCCAGTTCAAAACGATCGGGCAGATTGTAATCAACCTGAATGGTGCCCAGCTGCCATTTTCTACCCAGTGCATCCTTTACCATAAAGTCGAGCTTAGGCCCGTAAAAAGCTGCTTCTCCGGTTTCTACCTCGGCTTTTATTCCTTTCTCTTCTACTGCTTCAATAATGGCTCTCTCTGCTTTTTCCCAGTTCTCTTCCGTGCCAATATATTTTTCCATCTTCTCAGGGTCGCGCAACGAGATCTGAACACTGTATTCCTTGAATTCAAGCGCTTTGAAGATATAAAGGATAATATCCATTACTTTCAGAAACTCTTCTTTCACCTGATCGGGGCGGCAGAAAATATGGGCATCATCCTGGGTAAATCCACGCACCCTGGTCAAACCATGCAACTCACCACTTTGTTCATACCTGTAAACGGTGCCAAATTCGGCCATTCTCACCGGCAGATCCTTGTATGAATACTGGCGTGTTTTGTATATCTCGCAGTGGTGCGGGCAGTTCATGGGTTTGAGCAGGAACTCCTCTCCTTCTGCGGGTGTATTGATGGGCTGGAAAGAATCTTTCCCGTATTTTTCATAGTGCCCGCTGGTGATATACAGGTTTTTGTTGCCAATGTGTGGAGTGATCACCGGCACATAACCGGCTTTTCGCTGCACGTTTTTAAGAAACTTTTCCAGGTTTTCGCGAAGTTGTGCTCCTTTGGGAAGCCACAGCGGCAGACCCTGACCCACGCTGGCAGAAAAAGCGAAAAGCTCAAGTTCCCGCCCAATCTTGCGGTGATCACGCTTTTTAGCCTCCTCAAGCATTTCCAGGTATTCGGTAAGTTGCTTTTGCTTGGGAAAAGATATTCCGTAAACCCTGGTAAGCTGCTTGCGGCTTTCATCGCCACGCCAGTAGGCACCGGCAATACTTAGCAGTTTTACAGCTTTTATAGGGCTGGTATCAACAAGGTGCGGGCCACGGCAAAGATCGGTAAAATTGCCCGACTCATAAAGACTGATGGAACCATCTTCAAGGTCCTGCAACAGGTCTACCTTGTACTCATCCCCTTTTCGGGAGTAAAAATCCAATGCTTCGGCTTTGGGGATCTCTTTTCTCTTAAAAGTTTGCTTTTGTCTGGCAAGTTCAAGCATCTTTTTTTCGATCTTTTCAAAATCGTTGCTCGAAATGGCCTGATCACCCAGATCGATATCGTAATAGAAACCGTTTTCCACATCGGGGCCAATGCCAAACTTTGTTCCGGGGTACAGGGTTTCAATGGCCTCGGCCATCAGGTGGGCTGAGGAGTGCCACATCGTTGCTTTCCCTTCCTTATCGTCCCAGGTGTTGAGCTTGATTTTGGCATCGGAATTTATGGGACGGTTTAAATCCCACACTTCACCGTTAACCGTAATAGAGAGGACATTGCGTGCCAGGCCTTCGCTAATGCTCCTGGCTATATCAAAACCGGTAACCCCCTGAGGGTATTCTCTCAAAGAATTATCGGGCAGGGTTATTTTTATCATCATATATCATTAGAATTCAAGGGTGCAAAGGTACAAAATTTATGCACACAAAAACAAAATAATTAAGTATGATTAAGTTTGGCGGCCGAAAGTGAGAATGATACATCCAATCGACAGTAATCATGGATCATAACGCTTGATAAGCCTCAACTGGTGGGTGTATTTGCGGTTATCGGTATTGAAAATGCCATGATGATCAACTTTGTCAATCCTTACTTTATGATGCGCATGGATAATATGATTTTCGTCCAGCATCATTCCCACATGAATAATCTCTCCCTCCTGGTTATCAAAAAACAAGAGGTCGCCAGTCCGGGCCTCATGGATCAGGTTTATGGTTTCTCCCTGCCGGGCTTGCTGTGATGCATCCCTGTGTATGACTTTTCCCGCCATTTTGAAAACCACCTGGGTAAGCCCGGAGCAGTCTGCCCCCAAGGCTGATTTTCCGCCCCACATATAGGGAGTATGTAAAAAGATCATGGCATGGCTTACCAGCTCCTCAGGCTCAAAAGTTTTTGTTGGCGACATGGTTCCATGATAGTACCACTCTTCTCCACACAGGTTGAATGCATTTTGAGAGCAATCATAAAAGCTGCTTCCGGCAGATATCATGAAACTATATCCGCGGCTTTTATTTTCCAGCAGTTGCACCAGATCATTGCTTACCCAATGGGGTTTTCCCTGCAATGCAACAAATTCTTCATAGCTGATCTTTGTGACCTGGCCAGCAGAAACCCATCCCTGGTAGCTGTCGCTTACCACCTGCACCATCAGCCACTTATCCCTTTTCTCCAGGATCATCACCATCTCACCAAACAACAGCTGGGTAACCTGTTCGCTGGTATCTTCCGCCGCTGATCGCACCGGAATAACACTCATCAAGTTTATTCCATATTCCATAGTATCTGCTTTTGAGAGGTAAAATTATGGAAAAATTATCAATTCATTTTAATATAACCAACAATGATTTCACTCAGCAAAAATACTACATTCCTCCAGCCCTTAAGAGGGGCAATGTGCAACCAATTAAAATCAGCCGGGTTGAAAATCAGTTTTTGCAAATAAAATCATAATAATACTTTTGTAGCAAACTCAACATTTAAACTATTAGCCTGTTATAAAATCGGCAACATAATTATTGAACCCCATGAATTCAATTATTGATTATATTCGTAATTGAATAAAAAAATACCGGCCCATGATCAACAAAGCCATAGCCTGGTTCCAGGAAAACTTTTCCAATATCGTGCGTTTGTTTCTTTTTGTAGCAAGCGTTTTCCTTATTTTGCTGGTTTTTCCGCGGCAAACAGGGTTTTATTACGAGTTTTCGCAGGCCCGGCCATGGTTGTACGATGATCTGATCGCCCCCTTTAATTTTGCCATTCAGAAAAGCCCCGCTGAACTGGCCCGTGAACGAGAGGAAGTGGTAAAGGAGCTCACCCCTTTTTTTAAAGAAGATCCCGGAACCTACGAACGGCAGTTTCAACAACTCAACAACCGGTTTGAACTGGCCTGGGCTGAAAAACATCCTGAAAACAGGCAGGAAGAAAGAAAAAAGGAAGAGCTTAAAAGGCTTGCTATCAGTATTTTTGATTCCATTTATAAACGCGGGGTTATTTTTCTGGAAGGAGATATGACAGAGCTGCCCCCTTCGGAGGAGATCCTTTTACTTGAGGGAACCATAGCACGCAGTAAAAGGATCGGTGATTTTTTCACGATTCAGGAGGCTTTTCAGTTTATCGGAGATGAGTTATCTCAAGTGGATATGGAGGCCAATTACCGCAATCTAATGCGACAGGTTCTGGAAAGCTCGGTTTCTCATTCGGTCACTTTTGATGAACAGGCCAATGCCCGTGCCATCACATCAGCCCTGGAAAGGATATCACCCACCAGGGGGATGATCCAGCAGGGAGAGAAGATCGTATCCAAAGGTGAGATCATTACCGATGAAAAATTCCTGATCCTTGAATCATTCAAGGCTGAATTTAGCCGGCAACTGGGCAGTGCATCCGTTAACTACATTGTTTTTATAGGACAGTTTTTACTGGTAGCCGTTTCCATTGTGGTATTAAGCCTGTTCCTGCTTTTCTTCAGGCCCGAGGTATTTTACAATTCGCGAAAGCTGATCGTGATCCTGCTTTCCATATATCTCATGGTTGTTTTGACCAGCCAGGTGGTAAAATACAATATCAATCTGTTGTATATTGTACCGGTGTGTATTGTTCCCATAATCATCCGAAGTTTCTATGATAATCGGCTGGCATTGTATGTACACATTATCAGCATTATCCTGGTTGGTTTTCTGGTACCCAAAAGCTTTGAATTTGTTTTTCTGCAGTTTATTGCCGGGATCATTGCCATCTTAAGTATGGCCAGCCTGCGCCGGCGTTCGCAATTATTTTTTACGGTATTTCTGATTTTTCTCACCTATTCGGTGATTTTCTCAGGACTTAACCTTGCCCAGACCGGCACCTTCAGCACCATAAACCCCATAAACTACCTCTATTTTGCCGGCAGTGCCCTGCTTACCCTCTTTTCCTATCCGCTGATCTTTCTTTTTGAAAAAGCATCGGGATTGCCCACAGATTTTTCATTGCTTGAACTTTCCGATACCAACTCTCCCCTGCTGCGCCAGTTAAACATGGAGGCACCAGGTACGTTTCAGCATTCGCTCCAGGTTGCCAACCTATCAGAAGAAGCCATCAACTTAATTGGTGGAAACAGCCTGCTGGTAAGGACCGGTGCCCTTTACCACGATATTGGCAAAATGGACCAACCCCAGTTTTTTATCGAGAACCAGAACTCGGAAATTAATCCGCACGATGAACTGACCTACCAGGAAAGTGCCGAGGTGATCATCGGACACGTAATAAAAGGGATCGAAAAAGCCCGAAAGCACAACATCCCGGAGTATATCATCGATTTTATCCGTACGCATCATGGTACTACCACAACCCGTTATTTTTATGCCATGGAAAAAAAGGAGAATCCTGACAAAGAAGTAGATCCGGAAATTTTCCGCTATAAAGGTCCGGCACCATTCAGCAAGGAAACTGCAGTACTTATGATGGCAGACTCTGTGGAAGCAGCATCCCGAAGTATTAAAAAACCCACCGAAGAAAGCATCAACAACCTGGTAGACGGAATTATTGATACCCAGATTGATGAAAACCAGTTTGATAATGCAGATATTACGTTCAAGGAGATCAGTATCATAAAAAAGGTTTTCAAGAACCGCCTCATGCATATTTTTCATGTGAGGATCGCCTATCCCACCATGAACTGATCAGCCAATCAACAACATAATTTTTTCCTTATAGTGCTCGATTGCAATTAATTACCTTGTTAGTACTTCAATAAATATACTCCAGGAAGTTTATTAAGATAAGTTGTGTTTCAATGCATCGTAATTCTCCAGGTTGCCTTCTCCCCCTTTCAGGGGGCCGGGGGGTATTGAATTTTTCACAGTAGTTTCATACCCTCCAGATATCCCAGGGTATCCGGACCCATGTTGAAAAGCAGATCTATGATGCTCAGGTTAGGCTGAAAACCAAACCGGTCCTCAAAAATCTGGTAATATGGGGGGAACTCCGGGTAAGCAACCCCTCCCCTGTCTTTTGCCTTGGGACTCAGGGAAAACCTCCTGTCAATGCACTCCCGGGTGTCTTGTATAAAATGGGATGAATATTCCAGGGACACATTCAATCCTATTTCGGGCAATACCATTTCCAGGATTTGACGGTTTAGCAGGTGCAGATGCTGATGCTTTTTGTCCAGGATCAGTTCTTTCACCATATCGCAATAATAAAGAAAGAAGGGTGCATTCCTGTAAGCCGAAACAATGGTTTTCCAGTGGTTTTCTCTCCAGTTGGAATGCCCGCTGGCTATTACTTCAAGGGTCCTGGTATGATTGCCATGGGGTTTTTCAACCGGAACAGTAAGGCTCACAGGTCCGTTTCCGGTCATGATCTGACAACGGTTTCGCCAGGTTTGTTTGGGATAAGTTTCATGCAGATCAATGATTACCTTTTCTGCAGCAACCAGATGGGCCAGGTATTCAATATTGGGGAAGTAAGCGGTAGAAAGCAGCAGCATATAGCGAATGAATGATATAGGAAAATAAATCCGGGTTGCAAAGATAGAAAAAACTCAATCAGGTACATTCACCGAACGAAAGAACCGCTGCCACCGGAACTTGTTGAACAGGGAGGCGTCCCGGTCGATACTTAAAAAAATCAGGGAAGCTCTTCCGATAACATGATTTTCTGGCACAGCACCCCAAAGGCGCGAATCGGAAGTATTGTGCCGGTTATCCCCCAGAAAAAAGAAGTAATTGTTTCTGAACCGATACTCTGTAGCGGGTTTTCCGTTGATTAAAACGGTTTGGCCTTGCAGTTGCAGTTTTATCCTTTCATGGTAGGTTAACAAATATCCAAATGCATCTATTGAAGTTGAATCCAGGCTGATCACCATACCTTTGTAAGGAAGAAACAAGGGGCCAAAATTGTCGCTGTCCCACAATGAGGCATCTTCTCCAAAAGGACTGGCAAACCCCTCCTCCCTTGACGCTTCTGATCTGATGATCCTTCTTACATCGGGATGCTGCCCCAGGGAGTCAACCAGGTATTCAGGCAAGGATATCACCAACCTGCTTCTCCCCCTTACCCTTCGTGCTTCGCTGATGTTAAATTCATCAAGCAGCTGTTCGATCACCTCCTCGCTACGGGCTTCAATGAGATAGTTCCACTGCAAGCCTTCAGGTTGGTCAGCCTGCATACCATTGACATACACTAATCCATTCCGCAGTTCAATGCTGTCTCCCGGTAGTCCACCCAGTCGCCTGATGGCAAGGGTACGCTGATCTATGGCACGGCTGTGGGGTGCAGGCACATTGATCATTACCAGGTCACCGTGCTGCGGTGGTCTGTTTCCCGGAAACCGCCAGTAGGGCAAATGTCTTACAGGTGGCAGGGTGTCGGTGGAGAAAAAAAGGTTGACCCATGACTGGGGAAGAATTCTCATGGGCATGCGAGAGCCGTAATTATACTTGTTCACCAGCATGATATCCCCCCTTAGAAGAGTAGCTTCCATACCGTTGTGAGAAACACTTTTAAGATCGAAAATAAAAACCCGGAACAAAACCAAAACCAGCAGGGCAATTACAAAAGCCTTTACCCAATCCAGAAAAGTAGAAGATAGTAGTTTCGACTTTTTTTTTCTTCCTGCTGATTTTGGCATACTGTTTTATTTTACCATACTAAGGGCATCTTTGATCTTTGCCATGGGAAGCTTATCAGCTTTTCCTTCATCTTCAATTACCTTAAAGAGGGATTCTGTTGAAATAATACCCGTTTTTAATGCAAAATAAAAGACGGCAAAAACAGATGCATTGCGTGCACCCACTGACCTGAAATCATGCTGAATGATCTCTGCTCCGGTTTCAGGAACCTCAAGGCTGCTATCAATAAACAATTTTCCTGTGGCCATGTTTTCGATGCGCTTGCGATTGTGAGCCAGTCCATCTTCGGAGGTAATGATCACCATATCAGGGATGTTAATACCATGGAAGTGAATGGAATCAGGCGAAAGATTGACTTCAGCTGTTGAAAATCCAACTCCTACAGTTACCGGGTAGCTCCCTTTCTGGGTAACATGAAGGCCAGAACCTATGGCTGCTTTGCTGATCAACCCGGCTGCAAGCTGTACCCCCTCTCCTGCCGATCCACTCACAATCAACGACATGGGTGCTTTAAGGTAGGAATTAAAACCTTTGCGTATTTCGGGCAACCGGGCCAAAAGGTCATCGGTTTTCTTTCCCTGGTATTTTACATATTCCTCACGTTGATTGGACCATTCGCCAATTTTCATTCCCGATGATTCAACAATTTCGGCGAGTTTTCTTCTTGGGTTCAGTTTAATGCCGTAGCTGGGGCAGATCTCCAGTACCTCAACCAGGGAAAAACCTTTGGTACCAAAAGCAACCGCCAGTTTATCACTGATATCACAAATACCCAGTATCCTGCTCACGTAGGCTGCACCGGCAGTATGGGAAAGAGCGCAAATGTCATAACCTCCAAATGGATTGCCTTCGTAAGAAGTCGTTGTATTGAACCCTACCGGGGTAAGACCGCTGGTCTGGCCTCCGGTCATCCCGTAAAGATAATTGTTGTGTACTACCACCGTCATGTTGAGGTTAAGCCTGGCAGCTTCCATAATATGTTGCAACCCGATGGTAGTGCCTCCGTCACCAATAAAAACGATGATCTTTTTATCGGGATTTTCTGTGCCAAAGCTGATACCTGCCCCCAAAGCCACGGACCGGCCATGCAAGCCATGCACGGTATGGGTATTGAGGCATTTATCGATTATCCCATGGCAACCAATATCGGTAACCATGATCACGTCCAGGGGTTTATAGTTGAGTTTTTCCAGTGCTTTGGATGTGTTTTTAGCGATGAGGCTGTGCCCGCATCCTTTGCAATAGGGCAGTGCGTCGGTATTTAAGAATGGTGTTGTCATGCCTGTACCTCCTCTATTATTTGTTGCGGAGTGATCATTTTTCCAAGACCACCCACAAAGCGATGATTTCTGGGCTTATTCAATCCATAGATCATATCGCTGAACTGATTATTCATGTTTTCTTCGGCAACAATTACCGTTTTATAACTATCCATGATCTCAAGGTAAACCTGTGGCGCAGGTTGCAGGGTTTTGGGAATGAGCAGCGAAACTTTCTCTCCCTCTTCCCTGAGTTGCTTAACGGCATCACGTGCAGCTGCCGCAGTAATTCCAAAAGCAACAATCAGCTTATCTGCATCCTTTTCTTCTTCCATATGATACAGGGTGTACTCATGGGCTTTCTGCCTGATCTTCTCTTCCAGCCTGCGGGTATTGGCCATTGCTTCATCATTGGAGTGCTGGAGGATTCCCTCTTTGTCATGGGTAGAAGCATTGATGCGCACCTGGTGATTGTCCTGGGTAACAGGCAAAAAGTCAGGAACTAAGTCAGTGGGTTTATAGGATTTGTATTTGCCATCGCACTTCATATCGTAATACTTCCTTTCCACCTGAGTGATCTCAGGAAGTGTATTCATGTCAAAGCTTTTACTGGTCATCACCTCTTCCTTTGAGGTGAGCAAAACCACGGGGGTGCGCAGGTTTATTGCCAGTTCAACAGCTTTGGCCGATAAGGTCCATGCATCTTCAAAGGTAGAAGTGCACAAGACAGGCATGGGATGCCCGCCCGAAATATTTCCCCGCAGCAACGTCAGGTCTCCCTGGGCCCCACAGGTAGCTGTTCCGGTGGCAGGTCCCAGGCGCTGAACCAGGATGATCACCATGGGCAATTCCATCATATAGGCCATGTTTACCGATTCGATCATCAGGGCATAGCCCGGAAACGATGTAGCGGTAATGGGTACTTTTCCGGTTGCTGCAAGCCCTGACATCCACTGTAAAGTGGTGATCTCGTCAGGGGCAGCCAGCATCAGGGGCATACGCTGTGCACCATACTGGTACAACAGGTTGGCAGGGGTAATTGGATAGCCGATAAACGCATCGGCCCCGGCCCGTGCCATGGATTCGATAATCAGTCGGGAAGCATCAATCAAGGTGCGTTTCCCTTTTTTAGTCTCTTGCATAAATAACTCCTTTGTTGATTAGTTGGGTGATAGTTTGGGTGTTGTATTTCAAAATATCCGACAAGATCATCCGGGTGTGTTGCCCGTAGTGAGGAGGTGGTGACAGCGTTTCCTCGCTCATTTTGTCGGTGGTGGTAAATGCAATGGAACGGACCCCTTTTATTTCGCGGCCGTTTTCATAGGAACCTTTAAGCACCATGGGCTCAGCTTCGGGTACTTCAAATACTTCCTCCATGTTGAAAACCCCTCCTGCCGGGATCCTCTTTTTCTGCAATATTTCCAGGATCTCATCACGGGTATACTTGATGATCTCACCCTGGATAATGCCATTGATCTCCTCTTTGTGAATGACCCTTCCATGGTTTTTTTCAAATTTACAGCCGGTGGCCAGCTCAGGGCGACCAAGGACAGTGATCAATTGCTGATACTGTTTATCGGTACCCGCAGCCATGACAATCTCTTTCCCATCAGCGGTCTTAAAAATGGTACCATAGGGTACGATATTGGGGTGATCAGAACCCATGCGCTGAGGAATAGCCTTACCCACCAGCCAGTTGGTGGCCTGGTTGGCCAGGGAAGAAACACCGGCTTTGAACAGCGATGCTTCGATGTATTGCCCTTTGCCGGTTTTTTCGCGGTAATACAGTGCCAGCAAAATGGCTTCCTTCAGGTGATGAGCTGCCAGCACATCCATAAGGGCTACGGGCATTTTGGTGGGTGGCCCGTCGGGTTCACCATTCATGTAAGTAAACCCGCTTTCGGCCTGGATTATGGCATCAAATCCTGCCCGGGGATTCTGCAATCCATATCCCGTGATGTGGCTGTAAATGATCTTTTCATTGTACTTTTTCAGGGTAGGATAATCGACCTTCAGTTTTTCGGCATCCCCTGGTTTGTAGCTTACCAGTACAATATCGCATTGTGCAGCCAGGTCGTAAATGATGTTCAGGCCTTCGTCGTGGCAAAGGTCCACAGCAAAGGAAAACTTACCCCAGTTTACGCAGGAGAAATAGCCTGAAATATCGGTATCAGGATCTTCTTTGGGGAGCTTCCACTTGCGGGTAACATCCCCCTGAGTGGTTACATTCTCAATTTTATACACGGTGGCGCCAAGCTCGGCAAAGAACATGCCTACACTCGGGCCGGCCAGCACGCTGGCCAACTCCAGTACTTTTAATCCCTGTAAGGGTGTTTTTTCGGTCATGTGTTTTGATTAAAAGAAAGTTAGTTTATATGCTTGCTTTTAGGTGGCTGAAGGCCTCTGGACTGGCTTCTGATCTTCTTTTTGCGGTTGTTGGCATAAATATTACCAAGAACAATAAATACCATTGCTGCCCCCACGGCCATATAGGTATCTTCAATGGCCCACCAGCCCAGTATCCTGGCTATAATATTTATCAGCACTGCTACGGTACCCCCGATAAATGCCCATCTTACGCCATCGGTACTGATCCAGCCCCGTTGATAGATCCCCATTACGATAACAATGGCACCAATGGCCCTGATACCATAAGAGATATAGGCCATGCTCAGAATTGCCCCGGTACTGTAATATGCCAGGGGGATGGTTACCAGGTTCACCAGGATAACCAGTTTACGGGCAGTGGAAATGAGTTTTTTGTCCACGGCAGTTTTATTGATGATACCGTGGTAGATATCTTTAGTAGCGATAGTAACTACGGCAAAATTAACCGGCCCCACGGTGGAAAGAATAGCTGCAAGAATTCCTGCAAGGGCAATCCCCCCAAGCACAGGATGAATGAACTCGGGAGTTACCATCAGGGTGGGTAACACCATTTTGGGGTTGATAATGCCCAGATCAGGATTCCAGAGGGGGCTTGCTGAAGATACAATATCAAAATAGTCACCGGTTTTGGCCACCAGCCCAAGCAGAGCAACCATGATACCAAAGGGTGCGATAATAAGCGAAGAAAGGATGGCTGCTTTTTTGGCAATGGCGGCACTACGCGCAGCAAAAATGGGCTGTATACTTGCCTGCCCGGCCATACCACCCAATACTCCTCCCAGGATCAGGCTCCATGCATAGCTCAACCCTCCGCTGAAGGGGTTGTAAAGGTTCTCGGGCGATCCCTGCTCCACCATGCGTTGCTGTAATTCTACAAATCCACCCACATCGCTGATACCAATCCAGGCGGCAACACCAATACCAAAGAACATGGTGATAACATGGATGATCCCTGTAATGGCTAGGGCATGCATCCCTCCAACATAGGTATAGAGCGTGATAACCACCGAAGAGATGATCACAGAGTATAACCAGGGTGTACCAAACATGGCAGAGATAACACTGGATGCCGTTTGCAACTGTACAAATGCAAGCACCACATAGGCAAACAGAAATGCGATGGCCGATACAGCCCTGGCACGCCTGCCAAAAAGATTTTCAAGCATTTCGCTCACCGTGTGCACATTGTTCTGGCGATAGTGCCTTGCCACGGTATAACCGATAATGATCATCCCCAGGGCAGTGGAGATGTTGTAAAGAATGGGCTGCATGGTGCCCGACATAAATGCCCGCTCGCTAACCCCGATGGTACTCATACCACCAAGCCATTCAGACGCAACAACTACAGCGCACGCAATTACACCGAGGTTTCTACCCGCCACAAGGTAATCGGCGGCCGAACGGCTGGCGACCTTCTTGGTAAGCAATGAAATGAGTGTGATCAGGGCAAAGTAAGCCACAACAACCAGTAAGTAAATGTTCATTGTTTTGGATTTAAGGTGTTTTTATGATTATGTATTTGAGCTTGCTCCGAAAAGTATAATACCCCCCATCCCCCTAAAAGGGGGAGCTCGCAACATATTGAATTTGTGCGAGTTATTAAGGGATGTTTTTTCAATTGCACTAAAAAAGACTTTTCAGATTGCACTCTGTGTTTTGATGTTATAGAATGATGTTGATAAAACGTTCACATATAAAAAAGGAAGCACCATTAGTAAACGGTACTCCCCAATATTTTTTCAGACAAGAAATTCAGATAAAACAAGGAATTGCAGCTCATCCCTATTGTTAGTTCTTAAGATTTACACTACTAAAAATTACTTTTTTTCCGAACCAAATAAAAACCTGTAAATCAATCCATAGGCAAATTATTTTTCCCAAAGGGCCATGCGCTGAACTGATATTGCCGCAAAATTACAGAAATAGGATGAATAAGCAAATAAATTATAATTTGACAGAAATAAGTTGAGTTCAATTAATGAAGAATTTATTAGGATCATCATAATTTCCCAAGATTTCCATTTTTGGTTTTCTGTGTGGCTGGATTTTCCATTGCGCCGTTAATATCTTGTATGCATACAATTACCTTTCGTGGCCGGCGCATGGTTTTATGCAAAATTTAATGGCTACTGAGGCTTAATTGGGGGAAATAAGGTTTGCATTTTTGAAAGGTTGGATTCAACTTCCCGTTTTATCTTCAATCCCTTAAATCCGTGTTATCCGTTTTCACAATGGTTTAACCTCCTAACCGCCTTGTACAATATCGTACACATCTGTAATAAAAGTGAACGCTAAGGAAGCACTCTTTTCCCCTGACGACCTCTTATAAAATATTTATTTACAGCTCACTGTAGCTTATGGCGTAGTTTGTGTTAATAGCCGGTCAAAAAAAACAATTTGTACAACAAAAAATACACGAACCCATACAATGAGCTCAGGAATAAAAAAGATTGCAGCCTTTAGCCTTGCCTTCTTGCTTTGGCAGGCATCCGATGCAGCAGTGTTATCTGCAGAAAATGAGAAAATTCAGAAAATGTCTGAATTTATTCATCACCAAATGATGGAGTACACAAGCATAAACCATGTCCCCAATGCCGTGGCAGCCATGGTAACAGCCGACAGTATTTACCTTCTGAAAGGATATGGCTATGCCGACATGGAAAAAACAGAGCCGGTAGATCCCGGTTATCATCTTTTTCGTGTAGGTTCTGTATCAAAGATCTTTACCTGGTTTGCCATAATGCAGCTTTATGAGCAGGAAATGGTTGACCTGGATGCAGATATTACCCGATATACAGGCACACGGTTCAATCACCGGATCCTTTACCGGGCTGAAGATGCTAAACCCATTACCCTGAGGCATCTTTTAAGCCACACAGCCGGCTACGAGGATGTACTGGAGGGTTTGTTCAGTTTCAGTCCGCAACCCTCCCTGGAAGAACAATTGCTTCGCAGGGTGCCTGCACGTATTTATCCTCCGGGAGAGGTAATGGCTTATTCCAACTGGGGCACCACACTGTCAGGCTATATTGTAGAGCAAGTTACGGGAATGCGATTTGAGGATTATGTCAGGGAACATATTTTCCTGCCACTGGGGATGAAGAATACCTCTTTTGAACAACCCCTGGAGGCTGCATTGCAGAAACAAATGGTAACGGCCTCACGATGGGTTGACGGGAAGTTTCACCAGGGGAATTTTGAACACATGCCTGCCCCCACCGGCGGCCTGAGCACAAGTGCCAATGACATGGCCCTTATGTTGCAGGCCCATCTATCAGGGGGAAAAAACAGTCATGGCAGGATGCTCAAAAAAAGTACCGTGGAAATGATGCATACCCCTTTATTCCAACATCATCCCTTGCTGGCCGGAATGACCCATGGGCTTTTGGAAACCTACGTAAATGGCCACAGGATCATTTCGCACAGTGGCAGCAGTACCCTTTTCGACTCAGGTTACTATGTTTTTCCGGAAGAAGGGATCGGACTTTTCTTTGCCTTTAGTGGTGGCAACACTTCAGGACATGTAAACATTCTCCATGGTGTGGTGAATGAGTTTTTTCCCGCAAAAGAAATACTGCCGGAAAAGCATGAACCTTTGATGAAAGTAAAGATCAAAGATATCCGGGGAGAGTACCATCAAAGCCGCAGCATGCGTACTTCTTCTGACAGGATCCTGAACCTTGTTATAGGAAACTTAAACCTGGAGCAGACCGATGACGACCAGCTTGCATTTAACCTTTATGGCATGGGCTTTTCCTATAGCGAAGTAACACCTGGGCTTTACAGGAGCAACCAGGTCAACAAGGACTATCCCTTTGGATTTATGGAGTATCTTTTGGTTACCAAAGCACCCGACGGCAGGTTGATGCTTGTTACCGACGGGCCCATGTCGTTCATAAAAGCGCGTTGGTATGAAAGGTCATTTTTTGCAGCCTTGATCTTTATCCCGGCACTGATAATGGCCTTTGCCAGCCTGTTATTTTTTGGTATCCGATCCATTCGTTTAAAGTTTTCAAAAAATGTAAAACGTATGCAGGGGGTGTTATTAACAGGAAACAGGCTTCTCATTACACATGCTACTATACTACTGGCAACCATATTTATTTTCATGACCAATTCCAGGCCCCATCCTGCACACCGTTTACCCGTTTCGTTTTTCGAATCCAATCCCCTGTTAGAAGCACTGATAAATGGTGGATTGATTATAACAGCCCTGCTGGGAGTTGTTTTGATGGTATCAGCTGTCAGGATCTGGATAAAGCATCCCGGGTTTTTTATTGCAAAGGCTTGGCAAACGGTTTATGCCCTGTGGGCGATAGCTTTAACATGGTTGGTTTATTTTTATAACATGGCAGGATTTT